>NZ_JBSFFI010000013.1:0-168891 GCF_053596035.1 Streptomyces sp. NPDC001781
TCCACGTCCTTCAGCTCGGTGACCCGCTCCAGCATGATCGGCTCCCATGCCCGCAGCAGGGCCGCGTGCAGGGGGCCCGCCGCCGGGGTGTCCAGGTGCTGCGTCAGGGCGGTCACCGTGTCGCAGCGGGCCAGCCAGAGGCCGCGCAGGCAGGGGCGGGGGCCGTAGCCGGCGAGGGTGGCGGCGCGGACGGCGGCGGGGGCACCGGCCGAGGTGGCGAGGGCGGCGATGTCCTCGGCCGGGTCGCCCAGGGCCGCGCCCGTCCAGTCCAGGACCGCGCGGACCCGGCCGTCCGCGCTGATCAGCACGTGCTCGCCGGTGAGCCGGTGGTGGGTGAGGACGGCCGAACCGGCCTGGGCGGCGAGCTGGGCGGCCCCGGAGGACGTGAGCTGCCGCAGCCGCCCCGCGTCGAACTCGTCCGCCGCGGCGAGCCGTTCGGCCGCGTGGGCGGCGATACGGCGCAGCGCGCCCAGCGACCGCGGGGCCACGCGCGGCACCCCGAGCGTCTCGGCCTGCCGCACCGGAACCGCGCGCAGCCCGGTGAACAGCCCCGCGAGATCGGCCTCGCCCATCGCGGACACCTCGTGGCCGCCGCCGTAGTCGCCCGGCAGGCGTGCGTCGAGGGTGCAGGCGAGACCGGGCGTCCAGTCGCCGTGCGCCACCATGGACGGGACGGCCACGGGCACGTGGGGCCGCACCAGGTCCCTCAGCCGCGTCTCCCGCCGCAGCCGGGCGGACGCCTCCCGGTCGGGCGCGAGCCGCAGCACGTACCGCGTCCCGACCCACCAGGTGTACGGGTGGCCCGGCGCGACGGGCCGCACCTCGGGCCCCGCGGCCGTACCGCTCCTGAGCAGTGAGCGGACCAGTGCGCGCACGGTGTCCGGGGTGGGGGCAGGTGGCCGGGTCATGGGTCGTCTCTCGCCGTTCCGGGAAGGGTCGTCGCGGAGGTCGCCGCCTGGGTGTCGTCAGTCCACCACGACCATCTCACGGGTGGTGTCGTTCAGGCGGCGTCCGCCGTCCTCCGTCACCGTCACGATGTCCTCGATCCGGACCCCGAACCGGCCGGGCAGGTAGATGCCGGGTTCGATCGAGAAGCACATGCCGGGCACGAGCGGCTGCTCCTCGCCCTCGATCATGTACGGCGGCTCGTGCGTGGTGACGCCGATGCCGTGCCCGGTGCGGTGGATGAAGTACGGCCCGTACCCCGCGTCCTCGATCACCGTGCGGGCGGCGCGGTCGACGTCCTGGCAGGTGGCGCCCGGCCGGACGGCCATGAATCCGGCCTCCTGCGCGGCCCGCACGACGTCGTGCACCCGGCGCTCCTCCTCGGTCGGCTCGCCCACGTGGACCGTGCGCGTGGTGTCGGAGCCGTATCCGTCCTTGAGCCCGCCGAAGTCGAGGACGACCATGTCGCCGCGCTGGATGACCCGCTCCCCGACCTCGTGGTGCGGGTTGGCGCCGTTGGGGCCGGAGCCGACGATGGTGAAGTCGACCTGTGAGTGCCCGAAGCGGCGCAGCAGGCCGGCGAGGTCGCGCCCCACCTCGTCCTCGCGGCGCCCGGCGAAGGGCAGTTTGCGGATCTCCTCGAAGGTGGCGTCGGCCGCCGCGCCGGCGGCGGCCAGGAGCTCCAGCTCGGCCGCGTCCTTCACGGCCCGCAGCATGGGCAGCGCGTCGGTGAGCGCGGCGCACCTGAGAGCCGGCAGGACCCGCTGGAGGGCGAGCAGGTGCAGCGCCCAGGCGTTGTCGCTGACGCCGACGCCGCTCTCGGGGTCGAGCAGCTCGGCGGTGAGGGAGTGCGGGTCCTGGCCGTCGGTCCACTTCAGCAGGGTGAGGGCGGGGGCGCCGGCGGCCCGCTCGGCGTCGGGTGCCTCCAGCGCGGGGACCACGAGCACGGGCTCGCGGCCGGGCACGAGGACCAGCAGGGTGAGCCGCTCGGTGACGGGCGGCGCGTACCCCGTGAGCCAGACCAGGTCCGGTCCCGGCGCCACGAGCAGCCCCCCGAGCCCCGCCTCGGCGGCGGCGCCGGTCGCGCGGGCCATCCGGGCGCGGTAGTCCTCGGCGGTGAAGATCGCGGGCGTGCTGCCGGTCATCCGGGCCTCCGGGTGTGGTCGTGGCGGAGCGTACGGCCGACCGGACGCTGGGCCCGCGGGGCTGCCCGGCGCGGCTGGGGACGGACGGTCGGCATACGGCCATCATGACGCTCGGGGCATACGGCGACCACCGGGTTCCCGGTGGCCGCCGGGGAGCAGGAGCGCCGTCAGCCGGTCGGCTGGAGTCGCGCCGGTGCCTGGCCGGGTACGAAGCCGTGAGCCCGGCCGCCCAGCCACTCGGCCTTGTAACGGTCGACCTCCCGGTGCCAGTTGAGGATGCCCGCGAGCCAGTTCTGGAGGTCGAGGACATAGTGGTCCATCGCCGCCCGCGCCTTGGCGGAGAGCTGGAAGTCGTCGTACAGCACCGGCAGCTCGTGCGCGATCACGTGTTCGAACTGCTGCATGCGCTGGGTCATCAGGTCGTGGACGACGGCCAGCGCGGCCGGGTAGTCGATGCCGAAGAAGCTCTGCACCACGAGGATCGCGTTGTGGATCTCGCCCTCGTACTCGATCTCCTTCTGGTACGAGAAGACGTCGTTGAGCAGGCAGGCGTAGTCGACGGCGGCGTTCTCCAGCGAGCGCACCGGCCCGGTGCTGTACACCTCGGGCGGAACGGCCGGGCCCTGGCCCATGCGGCACATGCTCAGGGTGAGGTCGGAGCCGAAGGTGGCTCGGCGCATCTCCAGGTAGTCGACCGGGTCGGGGACGCGGTGCTGGAGCTGGTTGGACAGCTCCCACACCCAGCTCTCGGTCATCACGTCGACGGCGGCCTTCAGGGTGCGCCGCTGCTCGGCACTCATCGGCGCGGTGGTCCGCGTCCAGAGGTCGACGAGGCCGCGCTCCATGGCGTTGGCCGGGACGACGTCCGCTTCCCCGTCGACGGACATGCACCGGGACAGCCGGGCCGTGGTCAGCCGGGCGGCCGCCAGATCGCGGCGGTGTCCGTACACCAGGGGGTAGTAGTCGTCGCCGTACGTCCCCCAGGCGAGCCACTGCGCGCTCAGGTCGAGCGCCTCGGGGGTGGCGTCGGGGTCGAGTCCCGCGGAGCACAGCGCGAGGTCGTACGCGGCGAGCTTGTCCTCGTCCCAGACGCCCTCGCTCAGGATCCCCATGGCGTGGCACCACGTGCGGAGGTTCTGCCGGGAGGCGTCGAGGTGCGGACTCAGTCCCAGCGGGAACGGCATGTGGAAGTCGGGCAGCAGCGAGGGCCCGACCTTCTGGTACGGGACGTGGGTGTGGGCGCGCAGGCGGTCGGCGCCCGCCGAGGCGAGCAGCGCGCGGACGTCGGCGGCGGAGGTGCCGGGGCCGGTCGGCACCCGCCAGGGTGTCTCTGGCCGGGCACCCTGGTTCATGTAGCGGCTGGAGCGCAGGTGCCATTCGTGGCCGCCGGACTGCCAGTCCTGCAGCCCCTTGGTGTACGCGGCCACCGCGGCGACCTCGTCGGGCCGCAGCCCGTTCTCCAGCGCGACGGCGGGCACCTCGGTGAGCGCGGTGTGCTCGAACTGGTGCAGCCGTGAGGTGAGGACGTCGTTGACGGTCTCGGCGGCCTCCTGGGTGGAGCAGCCGAAGAACCGCTCCAGCACCAGCACGCCGTTGCTGTTCTCGCCCTCGTCCTCCACCTCCCGCTGGTAGGAGAAGAGGTCGTTGCGCAGGTGGACGGCGTCGGAGAAGGTCTCCATCAGCACCCGCAGCGGCCGTGACCGTGCGACGGAGGCGGGCACCTCGGCGGTCGCGTACTCCACGAGCCCCGCCGACCAGGGCGCGCCGCCCACCTTGCGGCGCATCTCGATGTACTCGACCGGGTTGGCGATCCGGCCCTCGTTGATGTTGGACAGCTCCCACATCGACTCGTTGAGCAGATGCTCGGTCGCCACGGCGAAGCGGCGGCGCCAGTCCGCGGACATCGCCGGAACCGTACGGGCCCACAGGTCGGCGAGGCCGGCCTCGACCGGGTTCTCCGGCTCGGGGACGGGGGTGGCGGGGTCGAGCGGCATGAACAGCGGGAGCCGGTCCAGGTGGGCCTTGCCGGCCGCGCGGTCCGGGGTGCGTTTGAACATGTCGAGGAAGTGGTCGTCGAAGAAGAAGACCCACACGTACCAGTCGGTGATCAGCGAGAGCGCGGGGCCGTCGCAGTCGGGGTGGGTGTAGGCGCACAGCAGGCCGTAGTCGTGTGCCTCCAGATCGGCCCGATCCCAGATCCCGGAGCCCTCCAGCATGCCCATCTCGCGTGCCCACGCGGTGGAGTGGGCACGGGCCTCGTCGAGATGCGGGTTGAGCCGCGCGGGATACGGCATGTAGAAGTGCGGGAGTTCGAACGGCTGCGTCATGGCCGGGGGCTACCCGCCGGGCAAATGGGTCATCCGCCGCGACGGGGATGATCACACCATCGCGTGAACCTGCTCCGAAGCCGGGAACTCGCTCCGCATGGTGTGGCGTTGACCGTCACGCCCACACCTCTGACCGGGGCCCGTTTCCGGCCCTGCCGACGACATCCGGACAGCCCGCCCCCGGAGGCCGTCACTCCCCTTGTCCGCTCCCCGGGCCGGGGCCACGGTATGGGCCATGATCCCCACCCCGCCGCCCCGGCACCGGTCACCGCACGCGCCCGCCCCGGTGTCATGGCAGGCCGGTACCGGCGCGGCGGGCAGCCCGCCCGGCCCCGGCTTCTGGGCGGTGACCCGGCACGCCGACGCCCTCCGCGTGCTCCAGGACCCGGCGACGTACTCGTCCCTGCCCGGACCCGGCGAACTCCCGCTCCTGAGGGGGCTGCTGTCCCACCAGGACCCGCCCCAGCACACCCGCCTCAGAGACAGCGCCGCTCGCGCACTCACCCCCGCGCGCGTCGAACGCTTCACGGCGACCGCCCGCGAGCGAGCCCGCAGCCTGCTCACCCGGGCCCTGGACGCGGCCCGCGCCACCGACGGCGTACTCGACCTCGCCACCGAGGTGTCCGACCCGTACACCTCGCTCAACCTGGCCGACCTGCTGGGCGTCCCGCACGCCGACCGGCGCCGCCTGCCGGGCTGGACCGGGCCGCACGCGCTGGACGACACGACCGGCTACGCTCCCCGTCTCATCGTCCACCGGCGCCGTTACCCGGACGACGACCTCACCACGGTGCTCGCCCACGACGCCCGGCTGACGTCCGCCGAGCTGGGGATGCTGGTCCCCCTCCTGCTGACCACCGGCCTCGCCCCCATGCGGGACGCGGCGGCGGGCGGACTCGCGGTGCTGGCCGAGCACCCCGGGGTGTACCGGGAGCTGCGCGACGGAAAGGGGGAACTCGGCGCCGCCATCGAGGAACTGCTCCGCCTGCACCCTCCCCTGCTCACCCTGCGCCGCACCGCCGCCGCGGACACCGACCTCTGCGGACGCCGGGTCCGGCGCGGTGACCGGGTCTTCGTCTCCCTCGCGGCCGCCCACCGCGACGACCGGGTCTTCCCCGCCCCCGAGCGGCTGGACCCGGCCCGCACGCCCAATCCGCACCTCTCCCTCGGCGCGGGTCCGCACCTCTGCCTGGGCGCCGACTTCGCCCGCCTGCAACTGCGCGTGCTCCACGAGGAGGTGCTGCGCGCCCTGCCGGAGCTGCGGCTCGCCGGTCCGGTGCTGTGGTCCGGCTCCGGCGTCACCAACGGGGTCGCGTCACTGCCCGTCCGTGCCGGGTGACGGGTTGACCTGGACGAGGGCGTGCGTGCCGCTGGTGAGCCACGCCTTCCCCTCCGTCTCGTCCAGCGCGGTCGCGGTGGACGAGGAGAGCCCGGTGATCACCTCGGACTTCAGGGTGCGCAGCGCGGCCACCGGGCCGGGGAAGCAGGCGGTCACCGACTCGAAGGGCGTGGTGGCGGGCCAGTACCGGTCGCCCACCAGGCGGCGGTAGTTGAGATCGCCCTTGAACAGGGTGAGGTCCGCGGCCGCGAAGTCGGCGCGGAGGTCGTCCGGCATGGCGGCGTAGGGCAGCGGCGAGCAGGAGAAGGGGTGGGCGCGGAGGACGAGGCGGCCGTCACCCAGGGCCGACCAGAGCGTGTCGCCGTACTCCCCCGCCAGTCCGCCGGCCGGGCGCAGGCGGTGCAGCGCGTCGATCACGTCGGCGGTGGTGGCGTCGGAGACGTAGTACGGGTGCGGCTTGAGGTGCAGGACCGCGCGGCCGATGCGGGGCTCGGTGAGGAGCGCGGCGATGAGCAGCAGGTCGGGGACGAGTTCGCGGCCGGCGTTGTCGGCGACCAGGCAGAGGATGCCGGTGCCGCCGGGCGGGAGCAGCGTCCAGAGGAGGTCGCTGTCGTCGGCGACCAGGCCGGGGACGGCTTCGCCCTGCTCGCCGCCCTCCGCGGACAGCCGGAAGCTGAGGTCGGCACGGTTGCCCCAGAGGGAGCCGCTCAGCAGGGCGCGGGCGCGGTCGCCGGCCGGTCGGGCCCGGAGTGCGTCGAGCGCGGACAGCTCGGCGTCGGTCTCGGCGGAGTGGAGTTCGCCGGTCTTGGAGGGGCGGAACGGGTCGACGCCGTGCCAGGCGCCGGGGCCGAAGTAGCCGACGGCGTCCAGCAGCCGGCGGTAGAAGTAGCTCTCGGCCCACAGCCAGGGCACGTCGAACCAGGACCGGCCCGCGTAGGTGTCCAGGCCCCAGCTCGCCCAGCGGGCGCGGTCGGGGGCGTCGGCGGGGAGGGGTTCGACGACGCCCTCGGTGCAGTTGCGCAGCAGGGCGTCCAGGGCGCGCCGCTGCCATGGCTCGTAGGGGAGGCCGGCCCGGACCTGGCGGATGATCGCGGGGTGCCGTTCGGCCAGTGTGCGGTGCGGGAAGGAGCCGGGTTCGTCGGCGCGGATGACGGGCGCGGTGGGGGCGGCGTCGGACATGCCGTCACCGTACCCGGCAGGTCAGCCGGTCCTGGCCTCCCGCTCCAGTTGCGCGGCGAGGGCGAGGTAGCGCGGGCGGCGGTGCACCGGGACCAGGCTGCGCAGCATGAGGTACCACATCTCCGCGACCCTGCGGGGCAGCCGTGCGGGCGGTTCCAGGGTGCGCCCGGCGACCCGGGTGCCGACGAAGAAGCAGACCAGGGAGTGGGCGACGATCCCGGCGTCCAGTTCGGTGTGCACGTCGCAGTCCCGGACCGCGCCGTGCAGCTTGCGGGAGGCGAACTCCAGCCACTCGGCGAAGGGGTGCCGCAGCGGCGGCCGCACGGGCAGGTCGGTGGTGACCAGGCGGAGGCCGGCGCGGGGCACCGGGTCCTGCACGGCGAGGCGGGCGAGGGCGAAGGTGGTGCGCATCAGCGCCTCCAGCGAGGAGCAGCCCCGGCTCTCCACCTCGGCCACCACCTGCCGGGCCGCCGTCGACTGGAGTTCGAGGATGGCGTGGGCCAGGTCCTCCTTGGCCGCGAAGTGGAAGTACAGAGCGCCCTTGGTGACGTTCGCGTGTCCGACGATTTCACTCAGACTGGTGGACTCGTACCCCTGCCGGTCGAACAGGTCGGCCGCGGCCGTGATGATGGTCGTCCGGGTCTGTTCCGCGCGCAACTGCCTCGCCATCGGCCGACCCCTCTCCTGCACGAACGGGACACGCGGTTTGTTTTGACCCCTCGCATACGATAACTCACCCAGCCGGAAAGGGAGTCACGCGGGACGCACCGGGATTCAGCGCCCTTCCGCGCCTCCACCCCTGTTCGACCGGCGTGAACTGGGCCTTCCACTTGTCTGCGGCTCCGGGGTCCGCAAGGCGCATCCCGTCGCGTACGCGAAGACTCCCGAGCGGCAGAGGGAGCGGCGGAAACAGCCGATGCGGTCTGTGTTTTGGCTTCCCGGGTCACTCGAGGGCGTGAACGCCCCGGCGCCGGCACCCGTATTGGGGACGTAGAGCCCTTCACCACCCCGCCGAGGAGAGGCCCCGGATGACTCGGACGACCGCCCGCCTGGGCACTGTGGCGGCCGCCGCCGCGACCCCGCTCCTGCTGCTGCCGTGGACTGCGGGACCGGCCCGGGCGCACGGCGCCCCCACCGATCCGGTCAGCCGGGTCTACGCCTGCTCGCCCCAGGGCGGCAGCGCCGGCCGGTCGGCCGCGTGCCGGGCCGCGATCGCGGCGAACGGCGCCCCCTTCACCGCGTGGGACAACCTGCGGGTGCCCGGAGTCGACGGCCGCGACCGGCAGGTCGTTCCGGACGGCAGGCTGTGCAGCGGGAACCTTCCCGCCTACCGGGGGCTCGACCTGGCCCGCGCCGACTGGCCCGCCACCCGGCTGACTCCGGGCGCCCGGATGACCCTGACGTACGCCTCCACGATCGCCCACGAGGGCTCGTTCCGGCTGTACTTGACCAAGCCCGGCTACGATCCGGCGAAGCCGCTGAAGTGGTCCGACCTGCCGGACCGCCCGTTCGCCGAGTTCAAGAACCCGCAGCTGAGCAACGGGGCCTACCACCTTCGGGCGACGCTCCCCTCCGACCGGACGGGACGTCAGATGCTCTACACCGTCTGGCAGAACACCAGCACGCCGGACACCTACTACTCGTGCTCGGACGTCGTGCTCGCGAGCGGGAGCACCGCCTCGGGCGGCGGCTCGGCCGCCGCCCGGCCCGCGCCCGCAGAGAGGCCGGCCGACAGGACGCCGACGCCCTCGGCGCACGCCTCGCACCCGGTGTCCGCGTCGCCCGCGCCGAAGGCTTCGGCTCCGGTGCCGCGCAGGGACTCCTCGTACGCCGCCGCTCCGGACGACGGCAGGCCGGTGGCGGAGGCGACCCGCGGGAAGTCTGGTCCCCCGGCTCCGCTGCTGGCGGGCGGTGCGGCCGCGGTGCTGCTGGTCACCGCGGCCGCCGCCCTCGTCCCGCGTCTGCGCCGGCGCTGAACGGGTGGGCGGTCCCGCGTCAGTCGACGAACAGGCGCGCGCCCGCGTCGGTGACCGGGGCGGGCCACCTGCCGCCCACCCTGATGCTGCCGCTCGGGCTGCTGGTCCCCAGCGGCTGTTCTACTCGATCGTCGGCGTCCTGGTCTCGCTGGGCAGCCGGCTCACGTCCAACCTGGGCGGCTTCCTCATCGGCCTGCTCCTCGGCGTCGTCGGCGGTTGCCTCGCCTTCGGCCGGCCGCCCGACCAGGAGGCCCGTGTGTCCGGCGGCAGCGGCGCCGGGAGCGCGTCGCCGCCTGAGCACCCGATCCGCCCGGACCCGACGGCACCCTGCCGCGGGATTCTCCCTCTTTCAGGTGATACGGGAACTCATCCCCCGGTGTGCCGAGTTCACCGGGCAGCGGGGTCGGCCGGCACCGGAGCGGCGGGAGCGGCGCTCTCGTCCTTCATCGCCTTCGCCTCGCTCTTGAGGATGCGCAGGGACCTGCCCAGCGAGCGGGCGGTGTCCGGCAGCTTCTTGGAGCCGAACAGCACGATGAACACGATCGCCACGACCAGCAGATGCCAGGGTTCCAGTCCGTTACGGAGCATGGTCACCCTCCCTATTCTCACGCGGTTGCGGACGGCCAGGGGCTCCCGCGCCTCCGGCTCGTTCAGCGATGATTGCTACATTGCGCAACTGTACAACCCAGGGAGAGGCACAGAGGGCGGGCGATGAGCATCACGAGCAGCCGGGGGACGGCACCGTCACGGCGACGCGGCGGCGGCCGGGGCTCCCCGCGCGGCGAGGACGGTTCCGCAGACGCGGGGCGGGGCACCAGGTCCGGCGGGCGGGACCGGCGGCGGCGCCGCGCGCGCAGGGCGCGGGTGGCGCTCCTCGTCTGCCTGTCGCTGGTGGTCCTCGGCGGCGCGGGGGCCGGCTGGGTGTACCTGAAGCTCAACGGCAACATCCAGACCTTCGACGCCGGCGGCCTGTCGGACAACCGCCCGGCGGGCTCCTCCAAGGGCGAGAACGTCCTGGTGATCGGCTCCGACGCGCGCACCGACGGCAACGCGGCGCTGGGCGGTGGCGACAAGGACGGCATCGGCCGCTCCGACACCACGCTGCTGCTGCACATATACGCCGACCACAAGCACGCGCTGGCCGTGTCGATACCGCGCGACACCCTGGTGACGATCCCGCCCTGCAAGCTGCCCACCGGCGGCTGGACCCAGGCCCAGCACGACACCATGTTCAACGCCGCCTTCTCGGTCGGCGAGACCGACAGGGGCAACCCGGCCTGCACGCAGAACACCGTGGAGCAGCTCACCGGGCTCCGCGTGGACCACACGGTGGTCGTGGACTTCAAGGGCTTCGCCGCGCTCACGCAGGTCGTGGGCGGGGTGAAGGTGTGCCTGCCCAACGCGGTGTACCAGAGGGACCTCAACCCCAACCGGACCACCCGGGGCACGCTGTTGTTCCGGCAGGGCGAGCAGCGGGTCGCGGGCCAGCAGGCGCTGGACTACGTACGCCTGCGGCACGGCATCGGGGACGGCTCCGACATAGGACGGATCAAGCGTCAGCAGGCGTTCGTCGGCAGCCTGCTGAAGGAGGTCAAGGACAAGGGGTTCACCCCGACCAGGCTGCTGCCGCTGGCCGACGCGGCGACCCGGTCGATGACCGTCGACCCCGGACTGGGCAGCGCCGACAAGCTGCTGTCGTTCGCCATGTCGCTGAAGGACGTCGACCTGCACAACACCAAGTTCGTCACCGTGCCCTGGCGGTACGCGGGCGCGCGGGTGGCGGTCGTGGAGCCGGACGCCGGTGAACTGTGGGCCGCGCTGAAGGCGGATCGCACGATCGACGGCGCCGACGCGAGCGGAGGGAAGGGCCGCAGCGCGAGGAAGCCCGGGCCGGCCGCGCACTCCCCCGCCCCGGTCTCCGGCAAGGGCATCGCCGTGGCGGTCTACAACGGCACCACGGTGACTGGGCTCGCCGCCAAGGGCTCGTCCGCGCTCACCGCGTCCGGCTTCACCGTCACCGGTACGGCCACCGCGCTCTCGCAGAACCACCTGGCGACGGTCGTCCAGTACGGCCCCGGCATGGCGGACCGCGCCCGGACGGTGGCCGGGGTCTTCCCCGGCGCCCAGTTGGAGCAGATCGGCGCCCCGCGGATCAACGTGGTCCTCGGCCAGGCCTACGCGACGGACCCGACGCCCTCGTCGACTTCCGCCTCGGTGCCCAGCGAGGTGGCCAACGGGGCGCGTTCGGCGGACGACAACCCCTGCGCGAACCTCACCTACGGCTGACGCCGGTCGTGGCGCACCCGCGCCACGGCCAGCGCGAGCGCGTACGGCACGAGGACCGCGGCCAGCAGCAGGTAGCGGTCGGCGGGCAGCGCGGTCAGTCCGAGGACCGCGCCCAGCGGGGTGGCCGGCAGCAGCAGCCCGGCCCCGGCCAGCGCGGCCGAGGCCAGGCCGACCGGCCCGGGGCGGCCGTACGCGATGCGGCGCCCCGAGCGCAGCAGCAGCATCGTCAGCGCCTGCGCGAGCAGGTTCTCGGTGAACCAGGCGGAGTGGAACAGCGCCTCGTCGCCCAGTCCGGCGCCGCCCCCGGGGGCCAGGGTGAGCACGGCGAAGGTGGCGAGGTCCGCGACCGCGTTGAGCAGGCCGAAGCCGGTGAGGAAGCGCAGGAAGGCGGGCGGCCGCAGCTTGGTCGGCCGGCGCAGCGCCCCGGGGTCGGGGCGGTCGTCGGCGAAGGCGAGCTGGGAGGCGTCGAAGCAGAGGTTCTGCGCGAGGACCTGGGCCGGGAGCATCGGCAGGAAGGGCAGCAGAAGTCCGGCGGCGAGCATGGCGAGGACGTTGCCGAGATTGGAGGAGAGGGTGACGCGCAGGTAGGAGGCGATGTTGGCGCTGCTGTGCCGTCCTGCGAGCACGGCGTGCCCGAGCGCGCCGAGGTCCTTCTCGCCGAGCACCACGTCCGCGCTCTCGCGGGCCACGTCGACGGCGCCGCGCGGTGCCACGGCCACGTCGGCGGCGAGCATGGCGGGCACGTCGTTGACGCCGTCCCCGAGGAACCCGACCGTGTGCCCGGCGGCACGCAGTGCGGCCACCTCCCGCGCCTTGTCCTCGGCCGTGCACCGGGCCACGACGGTGACGGCGCCCGGTGTCCCGGCGGCCTCCGGTGCGCCGCCGGTGCGCACCTCCCCCACCGCCAGCCCCAGGTCGCGGCAGGCGCGTACGGCCGTGGCGGGGTGGTCGCCGGTGAGGACACGCACCTCGACGCCGAGCCCGGTCAGGGTGCGCAGGGCGTCGGCGGCGCCGGGCGCCAGGTCGTCGCGGAAGGTCAGCAGGCCGCGGAAGGTGAGACCCCGGGCGTCCTCGGCACGGTGGGGCCGGGTGCGGGCCGGGAGGTCGGCGGTGGCGACGGCGAGGACGCGCAGCCCGGATCCCGACTGCCGCGCGGCGAACCCGAGCAGCCGGTCGCGCTCGGCGTCGGTCAGCGCACACCGTTCCAGCACCGCCTCGGCGGCGCCCTTGGCGATCAGCACATGCCGGCCGAGGGCACCCGTGACCACGGCGGTGGCCAGCCGGTGCGCCGGGTCGAAGGGGAGGGCGGCGATCCCGTCGTACTCCTCCCCTACCGGCCCGGCGGCGGTGAGCAGGGCCTCGTCCAGGGCGTCGGGGGCGGGTAGTTCGCAGAGGGTGAGGCCCCACCAGGCGGCGGCCGCGGCCCAGCGCAGCACCTCGGGGTCGTCCAGGCCGTCCGGTCCGAGCGCGGCCACGAGGACGGGACGGTCCTGGGTGAGGGTGCCGGTCTTGTCCAGGCACAGCACGTCCACCGCGCCGAGATCGTGCAGCGCGGGCAGCCGCCGTACGACGACCCGGTGGGCGTCGGACAGCCGGGACGCGCCGCGCGCCAGACAGGTGGTGACGATCACCGGGAGCATCTCGGGGGTGAGCCCCACGGCCACCGCGACGGCGAACGGCAGGGTCTGGAGGACCCGGCCGTGCACGGCGGCGCTCGCCATGAGCACGAGAGGCGGGGTGAGGAGCATGAACCGGACCAGCACCCAGGAGATGCCGTGCACGGACCGGTCGAAGGCACTCGGACCCCGCCGGACGGGGGCCCGCCGGGCGGCACCGAAACGGGTGCGCGCCCCGGTCGCCACCACCACGGCGCTCGCGCTCCCGGAGACGACCTGGCTGCCCTGGAAGCACAGATGGGACTCCGCGAACCGCCTCGGCACGTCGGCCGACTGCTTGGCGACCGGCGCCGACTCCCCGGTGAGCGTGTCCTGCCGGACGGTCAGCCCCCGCGCGCGCAGCAGCCGTACGTCGGCCGGTACGAGGTCGCCGGGGCCGAGCCGGACGATGTCGCCGGGCACGAGGTCGGCGACCGGCACCTCGCGGGCGCGTGGCTCGTCCCCGCCGCCTGCCCGGCGCAGTACGGTCGCGGTGCCGGTGACCAGATCGCGCAGCGCGGCCAGGGAAAGGTCGGCACGGCGCTCCCCGGCGACGCGCAGCGCGCAGCTCACGGCGACCAGGGCGAGGATCACGGCGGCGGTGCCCCAGGAGGCGACGAACGCGGACACCAGCCCGAGGGTGAGCAGCACGGCGGTGAACGGGTCGCGCAGGGCCCGCGCGGAGCGGCGCGGCCAGGACGCGGCGGGCGGTGCGGCGGCCGGCGTGTTCTCGCCGTGCTCGGCCAGCCGGGCGGCGGCCTCGGTGTCGGTCAGTCCGCGCGGGCCCGTCTCCAGGCGCCGCAGGAGCCGCAGCGAGGTGTCCGGCACCGCGGTCACAGTCCGCGCAGGCGGCGGGCCGGTGCGGCGGATGCCGTCTGTTCGGTGAGCCTGCCCACCAGCAGCCGGACGACGTCCACCAGCGCGGCCTGTTCGTCGGCGTCGACGAAGTAGACCTGGCGGCGGCCCTCGCGGCGGGAGCGGACGAGTCCGGCGAGCTTGAGCTTGGTGAGGTGCTGGCTGACGGCGGGCAGCGCGCCGCCGACCCGTTCGGCGAGCCCGGTGACGTCGCTCTCGCCCTGCGCGAGCGCCCAGACCAGGTGCAGCCGGGCCGGGGAGGCGAGCAGGCCGAAGGCGGCCGCCGCCTCGGTGAGGACCTCCGGGGAGGGGTCCCGCCGGCCGCTGCCGGGCCCTGTCGCCACTGCTCTGCTCCTCACGCGGTGTCGGCGGTTCGGTCGCTGTCCGACGGGTCAGTCTAGGGGCGGGAGACCTCGCGGGCCCACACGCGGACCGCCCGGCCGACGAGGGTCTGCGTCGGCCGGGCGGCAGGGGTGGTGCGGCGGGGTCAGCCGAGGCCGTTGGCCTTCAGCCACGCCTTGGCCACGTCCAGCGGGTCCTTGTGCTGGACCTGCACCTGGGTGTCCAGGTCGAGCAGGGCCTTGGTGTCCAGCTTGGCGGAGACGGCGTTGAGCGCGTCGACGCCCTTCTGCGGCACCGCGTTCTTGCGCACGAGCGGCTGGACGTTCTGGAAGCCGAAGAGGTTCTTCGGGTCGCTCAGGACGACGAACTCCTCCTTGGCGATCACCGGGTCGGTGGTGAAGAGGTCCGCGGCCTGCACGGAGTCCTTCTTCAGCGCCGCCTGGGTGAGCGGGCCACCGGCGTCCAGGGACTTGAAGGACTTGAACTCCAGTCCGTACAGCGACTTCAGGCCGCTCAGACCCTGGTGGCGGGTCTGGAACTCCGGGGAGCCGCCGATGACCAGGTCCTTGGCGACGCCCTTGAGGTCACCGATGGAGGACTTGGCGGTCAGGCCGTACTTCTTCGCGGTGGCCGCGTTGACGGTGACCGAGTCCTTGTCCTCCGCCGGGGAGGGGTCCAGGAGGGTCAGCTTGGAGTCCAGCTTGGCCTCGATGGCCTTGGTGGTCTCCTCGGTCGACTTCGGGGCCGCCTTCTGGTCGAGGTAGGCCAGCAGCGCGCCGTTGTACTCGGGCAGCAGCGTCACGGAGCCGTTCTTCAGCAGACCGTAGGTGGTCTCGCGGCTGCCGATGTTGGGCTGGTACTTGACCTTGACGCCCTTGCCCTTGAGGGCCTCGCCGTAGATGTCGGCGAGCAGGATGCTCTCGGCGAAGTTGTTGGAGCCGACGACGACGGTGTCACCGCCGGCCCCGCCTCCGGCAAGCGGGTTGTCGGACTTTCCGTCGGAGGAGCCACAGCCCGCAAGCAGCGTCGTAGCCGCCGCGAGGGCGACCAGCGCCGCCCCTCGGTTCCCCCGGATGGACTTGCTGATGCGGTTGTTGTAAGTCACCTTTTGATCCAAGCCAGTTCGTGATTTGTCAGTCAAGGGAAGCGAGGTCACCGATCGGCCTCGATCGCGCCTGTTTGTGTCGGGGGCGTGAACGCCCCCGGCGAAGGGGTCACCCACCGCGCCGCACCCCCGGTGAGACGGTGAGCTTGGACAGCGCCCAGAACACCAGGAGCGTCACCAAGGCGAGTCCGGCGACCAGGGTGGCGCCGCCGACCACCTTCTCGTAGTCCTTCTGGTAGAGCCCGTCGATGATGTACCGGCCGAGGCCACCGAAGCTGACGTACGCGGCGATGGTCGCCGTGGAGACGATCTGGACGGCCGCGGTGCGCAGTCCGCCGAGGATCACCGGGAGCGCGACCGGGAGCTCGACCTGGAACAGGATGCGCGGCTCGGTCATGCCCATCCCGCGCGCCGCGTCCACCGGGGACGGGTCCACGGTCTGGATCGCCTCGTAGGTGGTGACCAGGATCGGCGGTACGGCGAGCACCACGAGCGGCACCATCACGGGCAGCGTGCCGAAGCCGAACCAGATGAACAGCAGCACCAGCAGACCGAAGCTGGGCAGCGCCCGGCCGGCCGTGGCGACCATCGACAGGGCGTTGCCGCCGCGTCCCAGATGCCCGGCGATCAGCCCGACGGGCAGCGCGATGAGCGCGGCGACGGCGAGGGCCTCCAGGGAGTAGCCCACGTGCTCCAGCAGGCGGGTGGGGATGCCGTCGTACCCGTGCCAGCGGGCGGAGTCGGCGAAGAAGGAGTGCGCGAAGTCCAGGACGTTCACCGGGCGGCACCCTTCTTCGGCATCCACGGGGTCAGCAGGTTGCGGGTGAGCACCAGTGCCGCGTCGACGAGGATCGCCAGCAGGGCCGTGGTCACCACGGAGTTCACCGCGAGTTCCGGCCGGTGGTAGAGGTTGGCGTCGTTCAGCATGTTGCCGAGCGCGCCCTGGTTGCCGATGAGCATGCCGACGCTGACCAGCGAGATGCTGGACACGGTGGCGACCCTGAGGCCGGCGATGATGGCGGGCACGGCGATGGGCAGCTGCACCTGGAGGTAACGCCGTACGGCGCCGAGCCCCATGGCCTCGGCGGCGGCCAGGGTCTCCGGTGGCACCGAGCGGACGCCGTCCACGATGGCGGGGACGAGCACCACCAGGCTGTAGACGGCGAGGGGGATCATCACCGTCGTCTCGCTCTGCCCGGTGTAGTCGATGAGGATGACGAAGAAGGCGAGCGACGGGATCGCGTACAGCACCGTGGTGACGCCGAGGACCGGCGGGTACAGCCAGCGGAAGCGGGCGCAGAGCTGGGCGACGGGCAGCGACAGCAGGAGCCCGGCCAGCACCGGCAGCAGCGCTTCGCGCAGATGCAGGCCGATCAGGCCGAGGTAGCTGTGCTGGAGGTCGCTCGGGAGGTCGAAGAAGCCGTTCATCCGGCCGCAGTCACCTCCGGACGGTGCTCGGTGTGCGCGGCGCGGATGGCCTCGCCGATGGCGGCCTGCGAGACCACGCCGACCGCGCGCCCCTCGCCGTCGACGGCCACGGCCCACCCGGTCGGCGACAGCACGGCGCCGTCGAGCGCGGTGCGCAGCGAGTCCGTGCCCGGCCGGAACGGCCTGCCGTGCGACAGCAGCCGGCCGGTGTCGACGGCCCCCGCGGTGAGCGCCGCCGGCTCGCCCCAGCCGAGCGGACGGCCGTCGGCGTCGGTGACGAGCAGGTACGGGGCGCTGCCGTGCGGGGTGAGCCGGGTGGCGTCGGCGTCCACGGGGACGATCGGCCCGGTCTCCAGTTCCAGCGCGCCGGACGGGAAGAAGGACAGCCGGCGGATGCCGCGGTCGGCACCGAGGAAGTCCTCGACGAAGGGGTCGGCGGGAGCGGTGAGCAGTTCGGCGGGCGGCGCGAACTGGGCGAGGTGGCCGCCGGTCCGCAGCACGGCGACCATGGTGCCGAGCTTCACGGCCTCGTCGATGTCGTGGGTGACGAAGACGATGGTCTTGCCCAGCTCGTCCTGGATGCGCAGCAGTTCGTCCTGGAGCCCCTTGCGGACCACCGGGTCGACGGCGGAGAACGGCTCGTCCATGAGGAGGACCGGCGGGTCGGCGGCGAGCGCCCTGGCCACGCCGACGCGCTGCTGCTGACCGCCGGAGAGCTGGTAGGGGTAGCGCTTGGCGAGCGAGGCGTCCAGTCCCACCCGCTCCATCAGCTCGGCCGCGCGCTCACGGGCCTTGCCCTTGCTCCAGCCGAGGAGGCGGGGCACGGTGATGATGTTGTCGATGATGGTGCGGTGCTGGAAGAGCCCGGCGTTCTGGATGACGTAACCCATCGACCGGCGCAGGGAGTTCACGGGCTGCTGCCGGATGTCGGCACCGTCGAGGAGGATGCTGCCCTCGCTGGGCTCCACCATCCGGTTGATCATCCGCAGGGTGGTCGTCTTGCCGCAGCCGGAGGGGCCGACGAGGACGGTGATCGCGCGGTCCGGTATGTCGAGCGACAGCCGGTCGACCGCGACCGTGCCGTCCGGGTACCGCTTGGTGACTGAGTCTATCCGTATCAAAACGCCGCGCGCCCTTCGGTTGGCAGGAGTGCCTGGACCGTGCCGGCCGAGTCCAGTCGGCACGAACCACGCCACCCGGAGAGCGCGGAAGGGCGACCGGACCGGGTGCGGGCGCGCGCACCCGTGGTCGTGCCACGGCCGGACGGTCCCATGAATCGGGAGGCTGCTACCCCGTCACGGCCCATCCATTCATCTGATCATGTGACACCACTCATACCGCTCCGCTCACCCGACGACGCCCACCCGCCGCTTCCGGCGGGTGGGCGTCGTCGGGGACGGATGTCAGCCCTCGGCGGGGGTGAGGCGCAGCGAGATGCTGTTGATGCAGTACCGCTGGTCGGTGGGCGTGGGGTAGCCCTCGCCCTCGAAGACGTGGCCGAGGTGGGAGCCGCACCGGGAGCAGCGGACCTCGGTGCGGACCATGCCGTGGGAGCGGTCCTCGATCAGCTCCACCGCGTCGCTGTCCTTCGGGTCGAAGAACGACGGCCAGCCGCAGTGCGAGGCGAACTTGGTGTCCGAGGTGAACAGGTCGGCGCCGCAGGCCCGGCAGGAGTAGACCCCCTCGGTCCTGGTGTCCGTGTACTCACCGGTGAAGGCGGGCTCGGTGCCCGCCTGGCGCAGCACCGTGTACTCGGCCGGGCTCAGTTCGGCCCGCCACTGCTCGTCCGGCTTGTCGACGTCGTACGCCATGAGGATCAGCCCCTTTACTTCCGCGACAGGCGGTCCAGGATCAACGGGCCCAGGTCGGTGACGTCACCCGCGCCCATGGTGAGAACGAGATCACCGGGCTTCGCCATTCCCGCGACGACCTCGGGGATCTCCGCCTTGCCGGGTACGGCGGTGACCTCGGCGCCGGCCGCGCGGGCCGCCTCGATGATCAGCGCGCTGGTGATGCCGGGGATCGGGTCCTCGCGGGCCGGGTAGATGTCGAGCACCACGGAGGCGTCGGCGAGGGCGAGCGCCTGGCCCATCTCCTTGCCCAGCTCCTGGGTGCGGGAGAAGAGGTGCGGCTGGAAGACGACGAGGATGCGGCGGTCGTCCCCGGCCGCGCCGCGCATGGCCTCCAGGTCGGCGGTCATCTCGGTGGGGTGGTGGGCGTAGGAGTCGATCACCTGCACGCCCGCCTCCTCGCCCTTGAGCTGCAGGCGCCGCTTGACGCCGGTGTACGCGGCGAGGGCGGGGGCCAGCTCGTCGGCGGCGAGACCGAGGGCGACGCCCGCGGCGAGCGCGGCGACGGCGTTGAGCGCGTAGTGGCGGCCGGGGACGGAGACGGCGAAGGTCAGCTCGCGGCCGTCCATCAGCACGGTGACCTGGCTCCTGAGCCCCTGGGGGACGATCTTCAGGACCCGTACGTCGGCGTCCTCGGCCTCGCCGTACGTCACCGTCCTCACACCGGTCACCCGGCGGGTCAGCTCCCGGGCGCCCTCGTGGTCGGCGGAGATCACCAGCGTGCCGCCGGGGACGATCTTCCCCGCGAAGGTCTCGAAGGACTCGTAGATCTCGTCCATCGAGGCGTAGTTCGCGTGGTGGTCCAGCTCGACGTTGAGGACGATGGCGACCTCGGGTGCGTACTTGTGGAAGCTGCGGTCGCTCTCGTCCGCCTCGGCCACGAAGATCTCGCCCTCGCCGTGCAGGGCGTTGGAACCGGGGGCGTCCAGGTCGCCGCCGATGGCGTACGACGGGCGGGCGCCGAGCTCGGTCAGGGAGACCGCGAGCATCGAGGTGGTGGTGGTCTTGCCGTGCGTTCCGGCCACCGCGATCGGCCGCAGGCCCTCCATCAGCGCGGCGAGCGCGTCGGAGCGGTGCACCACGGGGATGCCCAGCTCGGCGGCGCGGGCCAGCTCGGGGTTGTCCTGCCGGATCGCGGAGGAGACGACCACACAGCTCGCGTCGTCGGCGAGGTGCCCGGCGGCGTGGCCGATGTGCACGGTCGCCCCGTGCGCCCGCAGCGCCTCGGCGGTCGCGGACTCCTTGGCGTCACTCCCCGCCACCCGCGCCCCACGCTGGGCCAGGATCTTGGCGATCCCCGACATCCCGGCCCCCCCGATCCCGATGAAGTGCGGTCGGTCCATGGCGGTAGGAAGGCCGGGTGCCATGCGTTCTTCTCCCATATACGAGCGAGCCAGAGGATGCCCACCCTATGCGCAGATCCGCCCCGCCCCGCACCCCGGCCGGGGACGCGCCGGTCGGTGGGCGCACGGGTGGCGGGACGGTGCGAGCGCGCGGCCGCGCCCGCACCGCGGCCGTCGGGCGCGGCATCCGGAGCCGGATCGGCCGCGGTGGCCCCGCGGGACTACGCCTTGCTGTGCGAGAACAGCTTCAGGACGGGGACACCGACCTTGTGGCGGGCCCGGGAGGCCCAGTCCCGGTGGAAGAACTCCTCGACGTAGTGGGGGTCGGTGAGGACGATGACCTCGTCGGCGTGCACCTCCGCGACCAGGGACTTGAGCGCGTCCAGCGGGTGCTCCTCGACCAGTCGGCCCTCGGCCCGGCTGCCGGCGGCGCGCAGCGCCTGGAGGGACACCTCCAGGGCCTTCTGCCCCACGCTCCGGGCGTCCGAGCCCTCGGGCGTCTCCCCCTCGTGCACGGCCTCGTCCAGCTCGCCGAGAGCGATGTCGTCGATGGCCCGCAGCAGCCGGTCCGCCTGGTCGCCGCGAGGCTGGAGCAGGACGTGGAAGAAGACCGGCTCATCCCCGTGCAAGGTCGTCACGAACTCCACGTCGGCCGACGTCAGGGCTTTCTCGATCATCAGAACGCTTGTGAACACCAGCCGCCTCTTCTCCATGGAGAGTCCATGTGACCCTCTGTCCTCCGTTGGCCCGAAAAGGCCCTGCGGAAACCATCCTGCCCCGTTACCGCACGGGAGCACCGGGACCAAGTGTGCCCCCTGGGGGCTAAACGGAACGGTAGATTCCGCTGGTTTCAGGGTCGGCGGTACCGCCCGAACAGAAATCCGTCCTCCTCCAGCAGCGACGCGAGCGCGAACCGCCGGGGCACCGGGACCCCGGGACCGCCCGCGATGCGCTGCGCGTCCCCCGCCGCGAGCATGGGCGACAGCGTCAGGCACAGCTCGTCCAGCACCCCCGCCGCGACCAGTTGCCCCAGCAGCCGCGGGCCGCCCTCGGTGAGCTGGCGGACGTACCCGAGCCCGGCGAGCGCCGCCACGGCCCGTACCGGATCGACCCGCCTCCCCTTCCCCGCGACGATCACCCGCGCTCCGGCCCGCTCGGCGGCGGCCACCCGGTCGGCGGGCGCGTCCGCGCCGGTGAGGACGACCGTCGGGACCAGCGGCGAGGTGTACAGCGGAAGCGAGAAGTCCAGGTCGAGGCTGCCCGACACCACCGCGATCGCCGGGGCGGGCCCCTGTCCGGCGGCCTCCCGCGCCGCCGCGAACCCGGTCCGGGCGCGAGCGGGCCGGTACCCCTCCTGCCGAACCGTTTCCGCGCCGACCAGCACGACGTCCGCGAGCGCCCGCAGCGTGCCGAAGACGCGCATGTCGGCCGCGCAGGAGATGGGCTGGGAGCGCCCGTCGTGCTGGGCCGCGCCGTCCAGGGTGGAGATCATGTTGGCCCGCAGCCAGGTGCGCGGACCGCCGTCGCCGAAGACGGGGTAGGCGTAGGCGGCGGCCAGTTCGGCGAGACTCCACTCACCGGTCCCGTCCGGCCCCGCACCCTCGTGGCGGTCGGCCGGAGCCGCTGTTTCGTCGGTCACAGGGAACAGGCGTCGCATTCGTGCAGTCTGACATGGCGATTAGCATGGGTGACCGTGTCCTCCACCGCAGCCTCCGGCTCCACTCCGCTGACCGACGCCGGTCCGCTGTCCCTGTGCGCGCGCGAGCCGCACGTCCCGGCCGACCGTCTGGTCGCCGAGATGGTGCCCCCGCCCCGCTTCGACTCGGTGCGCTTCGCCACGTACATCCCCGACCCGGACCAGCCCAGCCAGACCGACGCCGTGCGCGTGCTGGAGGGCTTCGCGACGGGACTGGGCCCGGCCCGGCCCGTCGAGGGCAGGCGGGGCCTGTTCGGCCTCGGCCGCGCGAGGACCAGGACTCCGGCCGGCCCGCGCGGTGTCTACCTGGACGGCGGCTACGGCGTCGGCAAGACCCATCTGCTCGCCTCGCTCTGGCACGCCACCCCGGCCGAGCCCTCCCGCAAGGCGTTCGGCACCTTCGTGGAGCTGACCAACCTGGTGGGCGCCCTCGGCTTCCAGCAGACGGTCCGGACGCTCTCCGGCCACGCCCTGCTGTGCATCGACGAGTTCGAGCTGGACGACCCCGGGGACACGGTGCTGGTATCCAGCCTGCTCGGCAAGCTGGTCGAGGCGGGCGTGGCACTGGCCGCCACCTCCAACACGCTGCCCGGCAAGCTGGGCGAGGGCCGGTTCGCGGCGGCCGACTTCCTGCGCGAGATCCAGGGCCTGTCCGCCCACTTCCGCGCCCTGCGCATCGACGGCGAGGACTACCGCCACCGCGGCCTGCCCGAGGCCCCGGCGCCGTACACCGACGAGCAGGTGACCAAGGCCGCGTACCGCGCCGAGGGCGCCTCGCTGGACGCCTTCCCGCGCCTGCTGGAGCACCTGGCGAAGGTGCATCCGAGCCGGTACGGCGCGCTGACCGACGAGGTGCGCGCGGTCTGCCTCACCGACGTGCGCCCGGTCCCGGACCAGTCGACGGCGCTGCGTCTGGTGGTGCTGGCCGACCGGCTCTACGACCGCGAGGTGCCGGTACTGGCCTCGGGGCTGCCCTTCGACAAGCTGTTCAGCGAGGAGATGCTGAACGGCGGGTACCGCAAGAAGTACTTCCGCGCGATCTCCCGGCTCACCGCGCTGGCGCGCGACGCCGAGCCACTGGTGACGGACTGACAGACCGATCGCCCTGTTGCCGGCATTCCGTCGACTCGGGCGGGTCGAGGACTGGCTTCAGCCGCTTGACCCGCCCTTCTCCCACGCTCCCCGCGACGCCTGGCCCCCGTTGACCCCGCAAGGCATCTGGTCGGGCGACCGACTGGGGCACGCCGGCCCGCGCCCGGCCGGCGAGTCCGGGGACGGGGCGTGCGGTGCCACGCGTTCGCGGCGATGCCGCCGGGCGCCCTCGCGCGTGTACCGCTGCCCTCGCCGGCGGGCGTCCTGATCCGCTCGGGGGCTGGACCCGGTCCTCACTCGCGTCCCCGGACCATGGCTTCGGCGCACATATGAGACGTACTGTTGAGTAAGGGATTAACCGGACCTCTCGACGAGGGGGGCGACCATGTGGGAACTCGTGATCACGCTCGTAGTGGTGGTCGGCGCGATCGGTCTCGCGGCGCTGGCCACGGCGATGCGTGTCGTCAAGCAGTACGAACGGGGAGTGCTGTTCCGGCTGGGACGGATCACCGGCGAGCCCCGTGAGCCCGGGCTGACGCTGATCGTTCCGTTCGTGGACCGGCTCCACAAGGTGAACATGCAGATCGTCACGCTGCCGATCCCGGCCCAGGAGGGCATCACGCGGGACAACGTCACCGTCCGGGTGGACGCGGTGGTCTACTTCCGGGTCGTGGACCCGACCAGCGCGCTGGTGCGGGTGGAGGACTACAAGTTCGCGGTGTCGCAGATGGCGCAGACCTCGCTCCGGTCGATCATCGGCAAGAGCGACCTGGACGACCTGCTGTCCAACCGGGAGAAGCTCAACGAGGGTCTTGAGCTCATGATCGACAGCCCGGCCGTGGGCTGGGGCGTCCAGATCGACCGGGTCGAGATCAAGGACGTCTCCCTGCCCGACACCATGAAGCGCTCGATGGCCCGCCAGGCCGAGGCCGACCGGGAGCGCCGGGCCCGCATCATCAACGCGGACGCCGAGCTCCAGGCGTCCAAGAAGCTGGCCGAGGCCGCCCAGCAGATGGCGGACACCCCGACCGCCCTGCAGCTCCGGCTGCTCCAGACCGTGATGGCGGTGTCCGCCGAGAAGAACTCGACCCTGGTCCTGCCCATCCCGGTGGAGCTCCTCCACTTCCTGGAACGCGGCGCCCGCGACCCGGCCCCGGCGGAGGGGAGGAGGAAGGAGCCCGCACCGCCGCCGGAACCGCCCGTCGAGCCCGTCCCCCTCTCCGGGACACCGCGCCTGGACGCGGTCACCGGGACGCCGGAACTCGGCGCGCTCCTCGACCAGCCCCCCACCGAGGTGGGATGACACCCCACCCGCCGCGCGGGTGACCATCCCGCCGCGTCGGTGAGTGGATGAACATACGAGCAGCCAAGCGGCCCTATTTTCATACGGTGATTGCACTCGCACGCCGCCTCACCGCCGTCTGCGTCCTCGGTGCGGCCCTCGCCGCCTGCGGCACCGCGGACCCCGCCCGACCCGCCCGCCCGGCGCACGCCGAGCCGCACGCCTCCGCCTCACCGTCCCCGGCCGGCACCCCCACCATGGCGGCGGGGCCCGGCGGCCTCACCCCCGTCTTCGAGCACGGTCCACGTGACAGGGGCAGGACCGTCGCGCTGACCTTCGACGCCGACATGACCGCCGACGAGGGGCCCCGCGCCGCCGCAGGTGAGCGTTTCGACAATCCCGGCCTGATCAGCGCCCTGCGCACGCTGAAGGTCCCGGCGACCGTCTTCATGACCGGCCGCTGGGCCGAGGAGTACCCGGACCAGGCCCGCGCCCTCGGGCACGACGCCCGGTTCGAGGTGGCCAACCACTCCTACAGCCACTACGCGTTCACCGGCGACTGCTACGGTCTGCCGACCGTCGCCCGGAGCGCCGAGCTGACCGAGATCCGGCGCACCTACACCGCCCTGCGCAAGGCGGGCGTACCGAACCCGATGCCGTACTTCCGCTTCCCCGGCGGCTGCTACGACCGGGACGCGCTGCGCGCGATCAGCGGCGCCGGTGTCACGGCCGTCCAGTGGGACGTGATCAGCGGCGACGCCTTCGCCACGGACGCGGACGCGGTCGTGCGGCAGGTGCTGGACGGGGTGAAGCCCGGTTCCGTGGTGGTCATGCACTGCACCCGCAGCGCCGCCCCGACGACCGAGAAGGTCGTCCGCTCGGTGGTGCCGGAGCTGCGCAGGAAGGGCTACCGGTTCGTGAAGGTCTCGGAGCTGATCCGGGAGTCCGGCACCGCGCGCTGACCGGCGCCGGAGTGCTCGTAGGGTTGGCTGACGTGACGCAAGTTCCAGCCGCTCCCGGCGACAGCCCCTTCCAGACCGAACCCACCCCGCGCGACGAGGCCCCGCAGTTCGTGCTGCCCCTCGTCGTACGGATCGAGAAGAGCGACCCGCCCGCCCGCACCGACGCGCTGGAGACCGCAGCACGCGCCGTGCTCGTCCTGCTCGGGGACGAGCGGGCGCGCGGCGACGGCGAGTGGGCCGAGGCGGTACGCGGCTGGGAGGACGCCCGCATCCGCAAGGTGGTCCGGCGCGCCCGGGGCGCGGAATGGCGCCGCGCCCAGGAGCTGCCCGGCATCACGGTGACCGGCGCCTCGGCGGAGGTACGGGTCTTCCCGCCGATCCCGCTGGACGGCTGGCCCAGGGAACTGGCCAAGCTCCAGGTGTCCGGCACCGAACTGGACGACCCCGAGCCCCCCGCCGACCCCGACCGCACCGCCCCCGTGCTCTGGCTCAACCCGGAGCTGGAGATGTCGGCCGGCAAGGAGATGGCCCAGGTCGGCCACGGCGCCCAGCTGGCCTGGTGGGCCCTGTCCGGCGCGGCCCGCGAAGCCTGGCGCGTCGCCGGCTACCCCCTCGCCGTCCGCACCGCCACCCCCGCCCACTGGCGTGAGCTCACCACCGGCGGCCTGCCCCTGGTCCGCGACGCGGGCTTCACGGAGATCGCTCCCGGATCCGCCACGGTCGTCGCGGACCACCCGGCGCTGCGCTGACCGGCGAACCTCAAATGTTGCTCTGAACCCCCCGCCCCGGCGGTTCGCGCCCGTCTGCCGGGGCCATACCCCCGGCAGACGAAGGAGGGGGACGGGGATGCGGCTCGGGACGGGGATCGGTTGGCGGCCGGAGATCGCGGACGCCGTGTCGGGGATGGCCGGGATCGACTGGGTGGAGGTCGTCGCGGAGAACATCTGCCCGGGCCATCTGCCGGAGCCGCTGGTCCGGCTGCGGGAGCGCGGGGTGACGGTGATCCCGCACGGCGTCTCCCTCGGTCTCGGTGGGGCGGAGCGGCCGGACGAGGGGCGGCTGCGGGCGCTGGCCGAGCGGGCCGAGGTGCTGGGGGCGCCGATGGTCACCGAGCACATCGCGTTCGTCCGCGCGGGCGGCCCGCTCACCGCGTCGGCGCCGCTCGAGGCGGGCCACCTGCTGCCCGTCCCGCGCACCCGGGACGCCCTCGACGTGCTGTGCGAGAACGTGGCGATCGCCCAGGAGGCGCTGCCGGTGCCGCTGGCGCTGGAGAACATCGCCGCCCTGTTCTCCTGGCCGGGCGAGGAGCTGAGCGAGGGCGAGTTCCTCGCCGCGCTGGTGGAGCGGACCGGCGTACGGCTGCTCATCGACGTGGCCAACCTGCACACCAATCACGTCAACCGGGGCGAGGACCCCGCCGAGGCGCTGGACCGGCTCCCGCTGGAGGCGCTGGCCTATGTGCACGTGGCGGGCGGCTTCGAGCGGGACGGTGTCTGGCACGACAGCCACGCGCACCCCGTACCGCCCGCCGTGCTGGACGTCCTGACCGACCTGGCGTCCCGCGTCGCACCGCCCGGCGTCCTGCTGGAACGGGACGAGAACTTCCCCGGACCGGCCGAGCTGGAGCGGGAGTTGGCGGACATCGGGGAGGCGGTGCGCAAGGGCGGCGGGAGCGCGCGGACCAAGGCGGACGAGGCCCTGCCCGTCCCGCCGGCCGCCTCCGCCGAGGCGCGGCAGCGGGTCGCCGTCGCGCAGACGGCCGTGCTGTCGGCGCTGGTGGCGCGGACGCCGTTGCCGGAGGGGTTCGACCGGGGGCGGATGGGCGTTCAGGCGCGGTCGCTGGCGGCGAAGCGGGCGGACGTGGTGGCCAGGGTGGCGCCCGAGCTGCCGGTGATCCTCGGCGCCGGGTACCGGGAGGCGTTCCTCGGCTACGCACGCACCCGGCCGATGCGCGGCGGATACCGGCAGGACGCGCTGGAGTTCGCCGCCCAGCTCCTCAAGACGGGCCGCCCCGCGGACGCACGGGCACGCAGAAGGCTGCGGGACTGGTGGCTCGATCGCGCGGGCCCGGCCCCCCGTACACCCGGCCCGGCCGCCCGGCTGGCCAGGCGGGTGCTGCCGGCGCGGCACTGACCACCTTTCCCGGCCCGGCGAAAAACGGAACGTCACATACCGGCCACACTCTGTCCGCATGGTGAACAAGCCATGGTTTCGAGGGTGCGCTGACATAGAAAAATCTCATGTTCTGGGTCCTCCTCCTGCTTCCGGCCTGGGCCTTCGCCGCCACCGCCTGCACCCGGCTGTGCCTCGCCGCGGTCCGCGCGGCCGCCGCGGACGGCGCGGGGTCGAGAGGCGACGACCGCCATCTGACGCTGTACGAGACGGCGTTCCTGGCCGGCGGCCCCTCCCGCGTGGCCGACCTCGCCATGGTCCGGATGGCCCGGCAGCGCCGGCTGCTGCTCGCGCACACCGGCTGGGCCACCGTGGTGGACCCGCGCGGACGGGACGAGATGGAACGTTCCGTCATCAGCGCGATCGGCCCGCGAGGGCAGTCCCGGATCGCCCCGGTACGGGCTGCGGCGGCCGGGGCGGAGGCGGTGCAGCGGCTCGCGGACCGGCTGGTCGCGGCCGGCCTCGCGGTCCCCTTCGACACGGGGACGACCGTGGCCGCCGGGGTGCGTCAGGTCCGGGCCGCCGCCGTGGCCGTCCTCGCGCTCGGCACGACCGCGCTGCTCATGCCGTCCCCCGTGGACGTTCCGCGCCTCCAGGTCGCGATGTGGTTCGCGCTGCCCCTGGTCGTCGCCCTGAGCTGTCTGGCCATAGCCCGCGTCGAGGTGCACCCGTACCCCCGCTGGGCCTCCCCCGCCGGACAGCGGCTCCTCGGGGAGGTGGCCCGGCGTCCGGCCGGGGACGGCGACGAGGGCTCCTTGCTCATGCGGCTCGCGACGCGGGGCGTGCGGGCGCTGAACGACCCCGAGCTGCGGGCCGCGTTCACCCACCGCGATGCGCCGGGGGCGCACAGGGAGCACTGACGCCGACACCCGCGTGCCGGTGCTTGCCTTCCCCGACGCCCCTTCCGAAACATCCCTTCTGTGGCCGACGGACCATGGCAGCCGTGCCATCGCCGCCGCGCACCGAAGGGATGTCCGATGAGAGCTGCCGCCCTGTACTCGGCCGCCGGTTCCTTGCTGCTGACCGGGCTCGCCGGGACCCCGGCCGACGGCGCCCCCGACGCGCCGGGCACGGCCGAGCTGCGCGGCACCGCCATCGCCGCCGCCCGTGCCCGCGCGGCCGGCCTCGACTTCGGCGCCTGCCAGGAGGAGTCGCCGGCCGGGATGCGCTGCGCCACCGTACGCGTCCCGCTGGACTACGCCCGCCCCGGCGGCGCTCAGATCGAGCTGACCGTCAGCCGGATGCCCGCCACCCGGCGAGACCCGGCCAACAGCAAGCACAAGGTGCCCCGGCAGGGCGCCCTCGTCTACAACCCCGGCGGTCCCGGCGCCTCCGGCCTGAACTTCCCGATGATCGGCGTGATCCCCGAGTGGAAGCGCGTCGCCGCCGCCTACGACCTGGTCGGGTACGCCCCGCGCGGGGTCGCGCCCTCGGCCCCGTTGTCCTGCGAGAAGCCGGAAAACTTCTTCAAGGCGCCCTCGCCCGCACCGGTCCACCCCTCCGAGGCGTACAATCGGGAGCGGGTCGCGCGGGCGAAGGCGTACGCGCGCGGCTGCGCCGAACGGTCGGGCGGCGGGCTCGAGTTCTACAACTCGCTCGCCAACGCCCGTGACCTGGACGTCCTGCGGGCCGCGCTCGGCGAGTCCCGGCTCACCTTCATGGGCGCCTCGTACGGCACCTACGTGGGCGCCCTGTACGCCACTCTCTTCCCCGGTCACGTGCGCCGGATGGTGCTGGACTCGGCGGTGGACCCGGACCCGGCGAAGGTCTGGTACCGCGCGAACCTGGACCAGTCCGCCGCGTTCGAGGACCGCTGGGCGGACTTCCGCGCCTGGGTGGCCCGCCATCACGACGTGTACGGCCTCGGCGCCACCCCGGCCGCCGTGCAGCGCTCCTACGACACCGCGAGCGGCCGGCTCCGTGCGCACCCGGCGGACGGCAGGGTGGGTCCGGGCCAGCTCCAGAACACGTTCCTGATGGCCGGGTACTACGACGACTACTGGCCGAGCAGGGCAGCCGCGCTCGCCGCGTATCTGAAGGGCGACGCGGGGCCTCTGGTCCGGCTGGGCGCGCCCAGCCCGGAGACGGCCGCCGAGGCGGAGAACGCGGGCGCGGTGTACACGGCCGTCGAGTGCAACGACGCGCCCTGGCCCACCGACTTCCGGGTCTGGGACCGGGACAACACCCGCCTCGCCCGCACCGCCCCCTTCGAGACCTGGGACAACGCCTGGACGAACCTGCCGTGCGCGTACTGGCCCGCGCGCCGTCGGGTTCCGCTCGACGTGCGCACCGGGCGCGGCGAGACCCCGCCGGTGCTGATCCTCGCCGCCGAGCGGGACGCGGCCACCCCGTACGACGGGGCGCTGGAGCTGAACCGGCGGCTGGCAGGGTCCACCCTGGTCACCGAGCGGGACGCGGGCACGCACGGCATCGGCGGCGGCCCCAACAAGTGCGTGAACGCCCATCTGGACGCCTACCTGCTCGAAGGCCGCCTGCCGGGCCGCCGCGCCGCCTGCGCCCCGCGCCCGGAGCCGCGCCCCGCCGGGCCGGCCGGACGCGGCCTCCCGGACCGGGACGCGCTCAGGGGCAGGCCTGCCTGAGGCCTCTCGTCCGGATCATGCCGGGCCGGCGGGGTCCGGTGCCTGACCCGGCCTGATCCGTCCGGCGCCGCGCGCCGATCCACCGGGGATCACGGGACAGCCCTCAGGCGAGCCCCGCCACCAGTTCCGCCACCGACTTGCGGCGGCCGGTGTAGAACGGGACCTCCTCGCGGACGTGCATCCGGGCCTCGGAGGCGCGCAGGTGACGCATGAGGTCGACGATGCGGTACAGCTCGTCGGCCTCGAAGGCGAGCAGCCACTCGTAGTCGCCCAGCGAGAAGGAGGCGACCGTGTTGGCGCGCACGTCGGGGTAGCCGCGGGCCATCTTGCCGTGGTCGGCGAGCATGCGGCGGCGGTCCTCGTCGGGCAGCAGGTACCACTCGTAGGAGCGCACGAAGGGGTAGACGCTCACGTAGTCGCGGGGCGTCTCGTCCGCGAGGAACGCCGGGATGTGCGAGCGGTTGAACTCGGCCGGGCGGTGCAGCGCCATGTTCGACCACACCGGGTCGAGCGCGCGGCCCAGCTTCGTGCGGCGGAAGAGGTTGTACGCCTCCTGGAGCTGGTCGGCGGTCTCGGCGTGCCACCAGATCATCAGGTCCGCGTCGGCGCGCAGGCCGGACACGTCGTACGTGCCGCGGACCGTGACGTCCTTCGCGGCGAGCTGGTCGAACAGCTCCTGTACCTCGTCGGCGTAGCCCGCGCGGTCCTCCGGCAGTACGTCCTTCAGCTTGAAGACGGACCACAGGGTGTAGCGGATGACCTCGTTCAGGTCCTTGGCCAGCTTGCCCTTGTTCGGGATGCGGGCCGGCTCGGTGGTGGGGGCGTCGTCACTCATGCCCCCTATTCTCCCGCTCCGCCGTGCAGGCTCTGCACCGGGTTGGCCGTCAGCTCGCGCACGCCGGAGAGGTCGCCGCCGAGCTGGTCGACGGCCGCGTAGGCACTGGCGACGCAGGCGGGGATGCCCACGCCGTCGTACTGCGCGCCGCAGACGGCGAGGCCGGGCAGCTTGGCGACGTGCTCGCGGACGCGGGCCACGCGCGCGTGGTGGCCGACCGGGTACTGCGGCAGGCCGTCGCTCCAGCGGGTGACGCGGGTGGCGACGGGCTCGGCGTCCAGTCCGGTCGCGGCGCGCAGGTCGTGCCGGGCGACGGCGACGAGTGCGGCGTCGTCGCGCTGGAGGATCCCGGTCTCGTGGTGGCGGCCGACGGAGGTGCGCACGACCAGGAGGTCCGGGTCCTCGGCGCCGACCCAGCCCCACTTCTGGGAGGCGAAGGTCGCGGCCTTGATGGTGCGGCCGTCCACCGGCGGCACCAGGAACCCGCTGCCCTCGGGCAGGGCCGCGCCGGCGCGGCGGTAGGCGAGGGTGATCAGGGCCATGGACGCGTACTCGACGGCGGCCAGCTCGGCGGCGGCCGCAGGGGCCTCGGCGCGCAGCAGCCCTGCCGCGGCGGGGGCGGGTACGGCGACCACGACGGCGTCGGCGTGTAGCGTGCGGTCCCCGGCAGTCACGTGCCAGCCGGTGCCGTCCCGGCGCAGCCCGCTCACCGGGGTGCGGGTGTGGATCTCGCCGCCGCGCGCCCGTACCGCGTCGGCGACGGCGAGCGGGAGGGTGCCCACGCCGCCCTCGATGCCGAGGAAGACCGGGCCGGTCTGCCCGGCCTCGGCGGCCTTGGCCTGGAGTGCCTGGACGGCGGCGGTGAGGGTGTCGTGGGCGCGGGCGGCCTGGTAGAGCTGGGGGACGGCCGAGCGCAGCGAGAGCCGGTAGGCGTCGCCCGCGTACACCCCGCCGAGCAGGGGTTCCACCAGCCGGTCGACGACCTCGCGGCCCATCCGGGCGGCGACGAACTCACCAACGGCCACGTCGTCACCGACCTCGGTGGGCGGCAGTTCCGCGTCCCGCCCGATCCGGGCCAGGCCCTCGGCGGAGAGCAGGCCGGAGAGGGCCGCGGCGGTGCCGGGTACGCCCATGACATGGCCCTTGGGCATGGGGCGCAGGGCGTCCCGGGTCCAGATCGAGGCGGTCGCCGTGGACGGGGGCCGGAGGCGGTCGCCGAGGCCCACCTCGCGGGCGAGGCCCACCGCTTCGGGGCGGCGGGCGAGCATCGACTCGGCGCCGAGGTCGACCCTCAGGCCGGCGATCTCGCCGGGCAGCAGCTTGCCGCCGACCCGGTCGGCGGCCTCCAGCACCGTCACCCGCGCGCCGCGCGCGAGCGCCCGGTGGGCGGCGGCCAGTCCGGCGACACCGGCTCCGATGACGACGACATGACCCCTGCTCGCTGCGCTCATGCCCCCACTCTCTCAGACCGCGCGGGGCGTCCCGGTGCCCGGTACGTCACCGGACCGTGACCTCATCGGGACCGGAGAACGGGTCCGTTCCCGCAGGGCGGGCCGTCCAAGGAGGGACAGCACCGCGTCTCATCGGGGGGTTACCGACATGCGTACACAGGTCCGGATCCTGGCGGGGGTCCTGCTCGCCGCCTCGCTCGCGCTCGCCGGGTGCGGCGAGTCGGGCGGCGACTCCAAGACGTCCTCCGCCGACGCGCCGACGGCCGCGCCAGGCGGGGGCGGCGCGGGCGGCGGCGCGTACGAGAGGGGCAGGTCCACCAGCCGCTCGCCCCGGCTCACGCCGAGCGTCATCCGCACCGCCTCACTGGAGGTCGAGGTGCGGGACGTGCCCGGCGCCCTGACCAAGGCCCGCCGGGTCACCGAGGACGCGGGCGGCTACGTCGGCGAGGAGAGCACCGAGCGGGACGACGACGGCAGCGAGCGCACCCGCGTCGTCCTGCGGGTTCCCGCCCAGCGGTACGAGGAGGTGCTCGGTTCGCTCCAGGGCACCGGCAAGCTGCTGCGGCGCACCGCGCGGGCACAGGACGTCACCGATCAGGTGGTGGACGTGGACAGCCGGATCAAGACCCAGCGGGCCAGCGTCGCCCGGGTCCGGGAGCTGATGGACAAGGCGGACAGGCTGACGGACGTCGTCGCGCTGGAGGGCGAACTGAGCAGCCGCGAGGCCGACCTGGAGTCACTGCTGGCCCAGCAGGCGTCGCTGAAGGACCGCACGGGCCTCGCGACCATCACCCTGTCGCTGGCCGGGAGGGGCGCGCATCCGGTTGCCGGTGACGACACGCCCGGCTTCCTGGACGCGCTGTCGGGCGGCTGGCACGCCTTCCTGACGATGCTGCGCTGGATCGCGCTGGTCGTGGGCGCGGTACTGCCGTTCGCGGCGCTGTTCGCGCTGCTGGTGCTCCTGTGGCGCCGGGTGGTCCGCCCCCGGCTCCCGCGCCGCCCGGCGCGCACCAAGGTCACCGGCTCGCTGCCGCAGGCGCGTCCGGTGTCCGAGAGCGGGGCGCCGGCCGCCGGTGAGCAGAAGTGACGATGCGTCAGCACCGTGCGCGCCGTAGCTTGTTCCCATGGAGAAGCGTGAAGGGCCCGAGCGGCTCGTCGTGATCGGCGGCGACGCCGCGGGAATGGCCGCGGCGTCGCAGGCCCGCCGGCTGCGGAAACCGGACGAGTTGGAGATCGTGGCGTTCGAGCGCACCCACTTCACCTCGTACTCGGCGTGCGGCATCCCCTACTGGGTGGGCGGCGCGGTCGAGGAACGCGACCAGCTCGTCGCGCGCACCCCGGCGGAGCACCGGGAGCGGCACATCGACCTCCGACTGCGCACCGAGGTGACGGAGATCGACGTGTCCGGGCGCCGGGTGCGGGCCCACGACCTGGAGTCCGGCAACGAGTACTGGACCGCGTACGACAAGCTGGTCATCGCCACCGGTGCGCGGCCGATCCGGCCCGACATGCCGGGGGCGGACGCGAGCGGGGTGCACGGGGTGCAGACCCTGGACGACGGGCAGTCGCTGATCGACACGCTGACCCGTACGGAGGGCCGGCGCGCGGTCGTCGTCGGCGCGGGATACATCGGCGTGGAGATGGCCGAGGCGCTGCTCCGCCGGGGCTTCGAGGTGACGGTGGTCAACCGGGGCGCGGAGCCGATGGCGACGCTCGATCCCGACATGGGCCGGCTGGTGCGGCGGGCCATGGAGGGCATGGGCATCACCATGGTGGACGACGCCGAGGTGACGGCCCTGCGCACCGGGGAGGACGGCCGGGTCCGCGCGGTGGTCACGAAGGACGCCGAGTACCCGGCCGACGTGGTCGTGATGGGCATCGGCGTGGAGCCCGTGACCGAGCTCGCCCGCGCGGCGGGGCTCCCGCTGGGCGCGCGCGGCGGCCTTCTCACCGACCTCGCCATGCGGGTGCGCGGGCACGAGGACATCTGGGCGGGCGGCGACTGCGTGGAGGTGCTGAACCTGGTCTCCGGGCAGGAGCAGTACATCCCGCTCGGCACGCACGCCAACAAGCACGGGCAGGTCATCGGCACCAACGTGGGCGGCGGTTACGCCACCTTCCCCGGTGTCGTCGGCACCGCCGTCAGCAAGGTCTGCGAGCTGGAGATCGCCCGCACCGGCCTGCGCGAACGCGACGCCCGCCGGGCCGGCCTCCAGTACGAGGCGGTCGTCATCGAGTCGACCAGCCGCGCCGGCTACTACCCCGACGCCTCCCCCATGACCGTCAAGATGATCGCCGAACGCAACACCGGCCGCCTCCTGGGCGTCCAGATCATCGGCGGCGAGGGCGCGGGCAAGCGCGTCGACATCGCGGCCGTGGCCCTGACCGCCGCCATGACGGTGGAGCAGATGACCGCCCTCGACCTCGGCTACGCCCCACCCTTCTCCCCCGTCTGGGACCCGGTCCTGGTCGCGGCCCGCAGGGCGGTGCGCAGGGTACGGGAGGCCGGCTAGTGCTGTGACCGCTCGACGCGGTCGAGGTCCCCGTCGAGCAGGTCCTGGTGCCCGATGGAGAAGTCCCCGTTGCGCAACGCCGTCCCGTCCCCGTACTTCCGCCCCAGCACGGCACCGGGCAGAAACGCCCGCAGCCGGTGCCGCATGTCCGCCGGGTACTGGACGGGCACCCCCCACCCGTCGGGTGCCTGATCACTGGCGAACAGGACCCAGTGATCCACCGGCACGACCGCGTCCAGGTTCGGCGCCCCACCGGTATGGCAGTCCAGGGCGGGCACGGTCAGCCGGTCCGGATCGAGCGGCGGATACCAGAGCAGCAACGGCTTGGCCCGCTGGGCGTCGGCGTTGTCGAAACAGCAGACGGCGAAGGTGTGATCGGGAAAGTGCTCACCGTAGAACCGCAGCAACTCGGGATCGAGCCGTGGCCGCCGATGCGCGGGCACCCGGCCCAGCGCGGCGGGGACCGCGGTCACGTCGGCCGCCAGCAGCACGGTGTACACGTCGTGCTCGAAGACCTGAACGGCTTCCGCCTCCGCACCCATCCACTCGATCCCCTCGTCCCGGACGGCGGCGGACTCCACCGCGTCGACCATCCGTTGCAGCACGTCCACGCAGCGTCCGGCGGAGAGGAAGTGCCCCTCTCCGAGCCGCCCGGCGGCGGGCAGGTGCAGCACCATGGCGTTCGGCCCCCGAGCCAGGTTCACGGCGGTGTTCTGGTAGCCGAGCACATGGACCAGGCCGTGTTCGGGGTGGTCCCGCCGCCCGCAGTACACGATCGTCCCGGAGAAGTCGGCGGCGCCGGTCGAGATGCACATGGCGGCAAGGTACCGCGCGGTGTCCGGGACGCCCCGGCCCGGTGCGGTTCACGGATTCGCAGGCCGCCGCCGGGGCACTAATCCTGTGTGGTCATACCCGTCCATGACGTCAATCCCGCGCGTCGTACGCCGTACGTGACGTACGCGCTCATCACCGCCAGTGTGCTGGCGTTTCTGCTGACGCCCGGTGCGGCGGGGGCCACGGGCGGGGAGAGTCATGTGGCGCAGCTGTGTCAGCTGCACGCGTTCATGGATCACTACGCGGCCGTGCCGCGGGAGATGATCCATCATCAGCTGCCCGAGCTGGTGCCGACCGGTCAGGTGGGGACGGGGGCGGCCGGGCCGGGGTGTGTGATGGGGGTGCCGGGGTACGACAAGTCGCCGGCGCTGTCGGTGGTGACGGCGATGTTCCTGCACGGGGGCTGGCTGCACCTGCTGGGCAACATGCTGTTCCTGCTGATCTTCGGCAACAACGTCGAGGACCGCATGGGCCACGTCCGCTTCGCGCTGTTCTACCTCGTCTGCGGCTACGCGGCGAGCTACGGCTTCGCCCTGCTGAACGCCGACTCCGGTGACCCGCTGATCGGGGCGTCCGGCGCGGTCGCGGGGGTGCTCGGCGCCTATCTGGTGCTGTATCCGAAGGCCAGGGTGTGGGTGCTGGTCCCGTTCCTGGTCTTCCTGCCGCTCAGGCTGCCCGCGTGGATCGTGCTGGGCTTCTGGTTCGGCCTCCAGGCCGTCTACTCCTCGGGGCGCGGCGTCGAGGCCGGCACCGGCACGGTGGCGTACGCGGCGCACGTCGTCGGCTTCGTGGCCGGCATGCTGCTCGCGTGGCCGCTGAAGGCCGGCACCCCGCCCCCGCCGGAGCCGGGCCGCCTGCTGTTCGGCAGGCGGGCGCGGCACCGTCAGGCGTGGTGAGCGGACGGGATCAGCGGGCGCTCGCCCGGTGGACGTAGTCGACCAGGTGGGTCAGCGCGTCCGGCTCGATGTTCGGCATGACGCCGTGGCCGAGGTTGAACACGTGGCCCTCCAGGTGGGCGGCCGCGTCCAGCACCTCCTGCGCCTTGGTCTCCACCGTCCTGCGGTCGGTGAACAGGACCGTCGGGTCGAGGTTGCCCTGGAGCGCCTTGCCGGGGCCGACCCGGCGCGCGGCCTCGTCCAGCGGGACCCGCCAGTCGACGCCGACGACGTCCGCGCCCGCGTCGCCCATGAGCTTCAGCAGCTCACCGGTGCCGACGCCGAAGTGGATGCGCGGGACGCCGTATCCCGCGACGGCGTCGAAGACCTTCGCGGAGGCCGGCATCACCGAGGCGCGGTAGTCGGCGGGGGCGAGCGCGCCCGCCCAGGAGTCGAAGAGCTGCACCGCCGAGGCACCGGCCTCGATCTGCACCTTGAGGAACGCGGCCGTGATGTCCGCGAGGCGGTCCAGCAGGTCGGCCCACAGCTCGGGGTCGCCGTACATCATCGCCTTGGCGTTCTCGTACGTGCGCGAGGGGCCGCCCTCGACCAGGTAGCTGGCCAGGGTGAAGGGGGCGCCGGCGAAGCCGATCAGCGGGGTGGACCCCAGCTCGCCGGTGAGCATGCGGACCGCCTCGGTGACGTAGGGCACGTCCTCGGGGGTCAGGTCGCGCAGCCGGGCGAGGTCGGCGCGGGTGCGCACCGGCTCGGCGACGACCGGGCCGACGCCGGGCTTGATGTCGAGGTCGACACCGATGGCCTTGAGCGGGACGACGATGTCGCTGTAGAAGACCGCCGCGTCCACGTCGTGCCGGCGCACCGGCTGGAGCGTGATCTCGGTGACCAGCTCGGGCCGCGTGCAGGACTCCAGCATCGGGATGCCCTCGCGCACCTTGCGGTACTCCGGCAGGGACCGGCCGGCCTGGCGCATGAACCACACCGGGGTGTGCGGCACGGGCTCACGCCTGCACGCCTTGAGGAAGGCGCTGTCGTAGGTCGCTTCTGGCTGCTGGCCCGTGGGGATGGCGTTGGCACTCACGTCGGCAAGTCTCGCACGGTCCGCGCGGGAGAAGTGCCGCCGCCCCCGGGGGGTGTCATGCCCTGCACGAAGGCCCGCTTCCCCTTACTCTTCCCCGCATGGCTGCGGCTCAGGGACGATCGTCGGACGGCACCGGCGGAATGGACGACGTGAAGGACACGCAGGCGAAGGAGAGAGGAGCCGGGGTGCCAGAGGTCCCCCCTGCCTTCCGTGGCGCGGTGGAGGCGCTGAGGAACGCGCGGCTGCGGCCGCAGGTGGAGGTGGAGCCGACGCGCGCCCCGCAGCGGCTGGCGCCGTACGCGCACGCGCTGGAGGCCGTCGTGCTCGACGGCGAGCAGGAGCTGGCCGACGGCCGGCTGGTCCTGCTGCACGACCCGGCCGGCCACGACGCCTGGCACGGCACCTTCCGCCTGGTGACGCTGGTACGGGCGGAGCTGGAGCCCGAGATGGCGGCCGACCCGCTGCTGCCGGAGGTGTGCTGGTCCTGGCTGACCGGCGCGCTCCAGTCGCGCGGACTCACCTACGGCGAGCCGAGCGGCACGGTCACCCGCGCCAGCTCCCACTACTTCGGCGGGCTGTCGGAGCGGCCGGCCGCCTCGCAGATCGAGATCCGCGCCTCCTGGACGCCCCTCGAAGGGCTGGGCGGTGTTCCGGACACCGCCGCCCACCTCGCCTCCTGGTGTGACCTGCTGGCCCAGATCGGCGGCCTGCCCCCCGCCGCGCCGGGCGACGGCTCGGTGGTGACCCTGCCGCAGCGCAGGGGTCCGCAGTCCCGTTAGCCCTTCCGGGCCGATCATCCTCTCAGCGCCCCGCCGGGATCGGCGGGGCGCTGCTTTGTGATCACTCCCGAACCATCACTTTGTCGATACGGCCACTTTCCGCACTCGAATCGCCCCACCCTGAAGCCGATTCGATCTTCGGATGATCGATCGCGTGTCCGAATTGCACAGATTGTGACTCACTAGATCGTGATCATTCTCTAAAGGCGGACGGGTTTGCTGCCGAAGACGACTGTGACCTTGCAAGCACGGTTCCCCCCGGCTTCCTCCCCGCAAGCCGGCCCCGTCCCCCACCCAGGAGGCCTGGTGTCCGTTCTCCTCGAGCAGCCCTCAAGCCTGGTCGCCTACCGCCCGAACAAGCCGACCGCCATGGTGGTCGTGGCCGACCCCCGCGTCCGCTCCACCGTGACCCGCCATCTGTGGGCCCTCGGTGTGCGCGACGTGATCGAGGCCTCGTCCGTCGCGGAGGCTCGTCCCCGCATCGGCAACCCCCGCGACATCTGTGTCGCAGACGTCCACCTGCCCGACGGTTCCGGCCTCACCCTGCTGTCCGAGACCCGTGCCGCGGGCTGGCCCAACGGCCTGGCCCTGTCCGCCGCCGACGACATCGGCGCCGTCCGCAACGCCCTCGCCGGGGGCGTGAAGGGTTACGTCGTCACCGGCACCCGTACCAACATCGGCCTGCCCACCCGCCCCGGCGCCGCCCCCATCGGCTCCGCCGCGGCCAGAATGGGGCACCGGCGTCCGCCGGGTGCCCCGAGCCACCCCGGCGGCTACCGCGAACTGTCCGGCCGTGAGGTCGAGGTGCTCCGCCTCGTCGCGGAGGGCCAGTCGAACAAGGCGATCGGCGTCTCCATGGGCCTGTCCGCACTGACCGTCAAGAGCCACCTGGCCCGCATCGCGCGCAAGCTCGGCACGGGCGACCGCGCCGGCATGGTCGCGGTGGCCCTGCGCACCGGAATCATCCACTGACCCCCCTCCCCGTCCCTCGTCCCACGCCCTTCTGACCTCCGGTGCCCGTCGGCGGAACGTTCCGCCGACGGGCACCGGCGTGCGCGCCGGGCGGAGTGCGCCGTACGGCGCACGGTGTGCGCCCGCGCGCGGCGCGTTTTGGCCGGTCAGCGAGGATGTCGGTCGAACGTGCAGGCCAGCGGCGCGGGCATGCGGATACCCTTGGCATGTGACGGACGCCCAAGAGACCGCAGCAGACAGTTCCCGGCGCATCAACGGGGGCACGCCCCCCGACGCGGGGCCTGCTGAGGCGGCGGCGCCCACCCCCCTGCTCGAACCCCGTGAGGGGATTCCGCCGGTCGTGGCGGACGCCGACGCGCTGGCCGAGGTGGTCGCCGCGTTCGCCGCCGGCACCGGCCCGGTGGCCGTGGACGCCGAACGCGCTTCCGGTTACCGGTACGGCCAGCGGGCCTACCTGGTGCAGCTGCGGCGCGAGGGCGCGGGCTCCGCGCTGATCGACCCCGTCGCCTGCCCCGACCTCTCCGGCCTCGGCGCCGCGCTGTCCGACGTCGAGTGGGTGCTGCACGCCGCCACCCAGGACCTCCCCTGCCTGCGCGAAATAGGCATGGTGCCCACCAGCCTGTTCGACACCGAGCTGGCCGGGCGGCTCGCCGGGTTCCCCCGCGTCGGACTCGGCGCGATGGTGGAGAACGTGCTCGGCTTCGTGCTGGAGAAGGGCCACTCCGCCGTCGACTGGTCCACCCGCCCGCTGCCCGAGCCGTGGCTGCGCTACGCCGCGCTCGACGTGGAGCTGCTCATCGACCTGCGGGACGCCCTGGAGAAGGAGCTTCAGCGGCAGGGCAAGCTGGAGTGGGCGCTGGAGGAGTTCGCCGCCATCGCGGCCGCGCCGCCCGCCGAGCCCCGCAAGGACCCCTGGCGCCGCACCTCCGGGATGCACAAGGTGCGCAGGCGGCGGCAGCTGGCCGTCGTCAAGGAGCTGTGGGAGACGCGGGACCGGATCGCGCAGCGCCGGGACGTCTCGCCCGGCAAGGTGCTCGGTGACGCGGCGATCGTGGAGGCCGCGCTCGCGGTGCCGGCCAATGTGCACGCGCTGGCCGCGCTGAACGGTTTCGGCCACCGTGTGGGCCGCCGCCAGCTCGACCAGTGGCAGGCCGCCGTCGACCGGGCGAAGGCGCTGCCGGAGTCGGCGCTGCCCCAGCAGGGCCAGCAGGTGACCGGTCCGCCGCCGCCGCGTGCCTGGTCGGACAAGGACCCGGCCGCCGCTGCCCGGCTGTCGGCCGCCCGCGCCGGGGTCTCGGCGCTGGCCGAGCGGCTGGAGATGCCGCAGGAGAACCTGATCTCCCCCGACACCGTGCGCCGGATCTGCTGGGAGCCCCCGGTCCCCGCGGACGAGTCGGCGGTGGCCGCCGCCCTCACCGGGCACGGTGCGCGGTCCTGGCAGGTGGAGCAGGTGACCCCGGTGTTGGTCGCGGTGCTGTCGGCCATACCCGAGTAGGCGATTTCGCGCCACAATCCGCCCCGCAGGGCGGGGCCGGGGTGTGACGTTCACCGCTAGCAGGGGTGGGACTGTGCAGCTACGTTACTCATAAGTAGCATGGGGTTGAGCAAGCGCTCAGCGTCCCGCACCCTGGAGGAGAGCCATCGTGCCTCGTACCGTCAGGGACGTCGTCTTCGTCGACGGCGTCCGCACCCCGTTCGGCAAGGCGGGCCCGAAGGGCATCTATCACGAGACTCGCGCCGACGACCTCGTCGTGAAGGCGATCCGGGAGCTGCTGCGCCGCAACCCCGGTCTGGACCCGAAGAAGATCGACGAGGTCGCCATCGCCGCGACCACCCAGATCGGTGACCAGGGCCTGACCCTCGGCCGTACCGCGGGCATCCTCGCGGGTCTGCCGCAGTCGGTCCCCGGCTACTCCATCGACCGCATGTGCGCGGGCGCGCTGACCGCCGTGACCTCGGTGGCCGGCTCGGTCGCCTTCGGCGCGTACGACATCGCCATCGCGGGCGGTGTCGAGCACATGGGCCGGCACCCGATGGGCGAGGGCGTGGACCCCAACCCGCGCTTCGTCTCCGAGAAGCTGGTCGACGAGTCGGCGCTGTTCATGGGCATGACCGCCGAGAACCTGCACGACCGCTACCCGGCCATCACCAAGCAGCGCGCCGACGAGTACGCGGTCCGCTCGCAGGAGAAGGCCGCCAAGGCGTACGCCGACGGCAGGATCCAGCAGGACCTGGTGCCGATCTCGGTGCGCCGCACCAACGAGGAGGCCGGTGAGACGGGCTGGGGTCTGGTCACCGCCGACGAGCCGATGCGTCCCGGCACCACGCTGGAGAACCTGAGCGGTCTCAAGACGCCGTTCCGCGTGCACGGCCGGGTCACCGCGGGCAACGCGGCAGGTCTGAACGACGGCGCCACCGCCTCCCTCATCGCGTCCGAGGACTTCGCCCGCGAGAACGGCCTGCCGGTCAAGATGCGCCTGGTCTCCTACGCCTTCGCCGGCGTGGAGCCCGAGGTGATGGGCTACGGCCCGATCCCGGCCACCGAGAAGGCCCTCGCCCAGGCCGGCCTGTCGATCTCCGACATCGGCCTGTTCGAGATCAACGAGGCGTTCGCCGTCCAGGTCCTCGCGTTCCTGGAGCACTACGGCATCGCCGACGACGACAGCCGCGTCAACCAGTACGGCGGCGCGATCGCGTTCGGCCACCCGCTGGCCTCCTCCGGTGTGCGGCTGATGACCCAGCTCGCCCGCCAGTTCGAGGAGAACCCGGACGTCCGCTACGGCCTGACCACCATGTGCGTCGGCTTCGGCATGGGCGCGACGGTCATCTGGGAGAACCCGAACTTCGAGGGGGACAAGTGAGCAACACCACCGAGCTGCTGAAGGGTGCTGCCGAGCTGTTTCCCGGCGAGGTCGTCACCCAGGCCCACGTACGGCACTTCGAGCTGCCCTTCGACGCGGGCAAGTTCGCGCTGATCACGCTGGACAACGGACTCGACCACACCAAGCCGACCACCTTCGGCCCGGCCTCGCTGGCGAACCTGAACGCCGCGATCGACCAGGTCGAGAAGGAGGCCGCGGACGGCCGTCTCGTCGGCGTCGGCATCACCGGCAAGCCCTTCATCTTCGCGGTCGGCGCCGACCTCAAGGGTGTCGAGCTGCTGAAGCGGCACGAGGACGCGCTCGCCATCGGCAAGGGCGGCCACGAGGTCTTCAAGCGCCTCTCCGGCCTCGCGGTCCCGACCTTCGCCTACTACAACGGCGCGGCGATGGGCGGTGGCGTCGAGGTCGGCCTGCACTGCTCCTACCGGACCGTCTCCAAGGCGATCCCGGCGTTCTCGCTGCCCGAGGTCTTCCTCGGCCTGGTGCCCGGCTGGGGCGGCTGCGCCCTGCTGCCGAACCTGATCGGTGCCGAGAAGGCCGTCCAGGTCATCATCGAGAACAGCCTCAACCAGAACCGTCAGCTCAAGGGCAAGCAGGTCTTCGAACTCGGCATCGCCGACGCGCTGTTCGAGGGTGCCGACTTCCTGGAGCAGTCGCTGCTGTGGACCGCGCAGGTCCTCAAGGGTGACGTCACCGTCGAGCGTCCGGCGATCGACCGGGGCGAGGCGTGGGACCAGGCCGTCGCCAAGGGCCGCTTCGTCGCCGACTCCAAGGTGCACGGCGCGGCCCCGGCCGCCTACCGCGCGCTGGAGATCATCGAGGGCGCCAAGGACGGCGACCTCCAGAAGGGCTTCGACGCCGAGGACCAGGCCCTCGCCGACCTGATCATGGGTGGCGAACTGCGCTCCGGCATCTACGCGTTCAACCTGGTGCAGAAGCGCGGCAAGCGTCCCGCGGGCGCCCCCGACAAGTCGCTGGCGCGTCCGGTCACCAAGGTCGGTGTCGTCGGCGCCGGTCTGATGGCCTCCCAGCTCGCGCTGCTCTTCCTGCGCCGCCTGGAGGTGCCGGTCGTGCTGACCGACATCGACCAGGAGCGCGTCGACAAGGGTGTGGGCTACGTCCACGCCGAGATCGACAAGCTGCTCGGCAAGGGCCGGGTCAACCAGGACAAGGCCAACCGCCTCAAGGCGCTGGTGACCGGTGTCCTGGACAAGGCCGAGGGCTTCGCGGACGCGGACTTCATCATCGAGGCCGTGTTCGAGGAGATGGGCGTCAAGCAGAAGGTGTTCGCGGAGGTCGAGGCGGTCGCCCCGGCGCACGCGATCCTCGCCACCAACACCTCCTCGCTGTCGGTGTCGGAGATGGCGTCGAAGCTGAAGCACCCCGAGCGGGTCGTCGGCTTCCACTTCTTCAACCCGGTCGCGATCCTGCCGCTGCTGGAGATCGTGCGCGGCGAGCAGACCGACGACGCCGCCCTGGCGACGGCGTTCGGCGTGGCCAAGAAGCTGAAGAAGACCGCGGTGCTGGTGAAGGACGCCCCGGCGTTCGTCGTCAACCGCATCCTGACCCGCTTCATGGGCGAGATCCAGAACGTCATCGACGAGGGCACCCCGGTCGCGGTCGCGGAGAAGGCCGTCGAGCCGCTCGGCCTGCCGATGTCCCCGCTGGTGCTGCTGGAGCTGGTCGGCCCCGCGATCGGTCTGCACGTCTCGGAGACCCTCAACGGGGCCTTCCCGGACCGCTTCACGGTCTCCCCGAACCTGAAGGCGGTCGTCGAGGCCGACAAGCGCGGCTTCTACGTCTACGACAGCGGCAAGCCGGAGCTGGACCCCGAGGTCGCCGCGCTGCTCGAGCAGGGCGACTCCGTCCTGACCGAGGAGCAGGTCCGCGACCGCGTCCTGGACGCGGTGGCCCAGGAGATCGGCCTCATGCTGGACGAGGGCGTCGTCGCCGAGGCCCAGGACATCGACCTCTGCCTCATCACCGGCGCCGGCTGGCCCTTCCACCTGGGCGGCATCACGCCGTACCTGGACCGTGAGGGTGTCTCCGAGCGGGTGAACGGCAAGCGGTTCCTGGAGCAGGGTGTGGCGAGCGTGCCCGCGTAACACCTGACCGGCCGTACACAGGAGGGCCCCGGCGCCGCGGCGCGGGGGCCCTCCCGCTGTCGCACCAGGGCGGCATCGCCGGTCAGGGCCGCGGCGGGACGCCTGCGAGGTGTGCGGCACGTGTCCTGCCGTTGTCTTGATCCACAGACGGCGGCGGTCACACCATCGTCAGCGGCCCGAAACCCTCGGCGGGGTCCGGCGTCTTCTGCCGCATCACCCTCAGACGCGCGTCGGTGCCCAGCACCGCCACCACGATGCGACCGGAGCAGTCCAGCGCGAGGGCGGGCGGACGCGCCATCAGCACGTCGTGGTCGGCCCACTCGGGCGCCGGGTCCCGGTCCTGTGTGGCGAGGACCGCGACGCTCAGGCCGTTGCGGGCGTTGCGACGCGCCAGCACGAGGGTGTCGTGCCGGTCGGTGAACTGCCGCAGCGCCGCGATGCGTCCCGTCCCGCCGTGGCCGCCGAGCCGCTCGGCGCGGGTGTGCCACCGGCCGTCGGGGCGCTGCCGTACGCACATCACCTCGCCCGAGTCCTCCTCTCTGTACACGACCGCCATGCGGGAGCGCCCGACCTGCACCGGTGTGATCCCGCCGACCGGCCGCCAGGCGTCCGGGTCGGCCTGTGTCACGCCGTCCCGCAGCCTGTACGGGCCGTACACGTCCTCCTGGTACCAGTGCAGAGCGCCGACGCGGTTCGCGGCGAACAGCTGGACGCGCCCGGTGGACTTCAGCACGGCGGTCAGGCAGTCCTGCATCCCCCGGCCGCCCAGGTCCTCCCAGGCGCCCCAACCCTCGGCGGTCTCCCGACGGGCGCTGATGCCCGCTCCGAAGTTCCGCATGAACACGTGCAGTCGCTGCGAAGGGTCGACGACGGCCTCGGGCACGCCGACCTCGCGGCAGCGCTGCCAGTCCCTCGACCCCTCGTTGGGGTTGCCGACGCTCTCCCACGAAGTCGTCGCACCGGTGTGGGCCTGCCGCCACATGCGGACGACCTCCACGTCCACCCGGCCGCCCGGCCCCGGCGTGCGGCGCATGCCCACGAGGTGCACCCCTCCGTCCCGGTCGGGCGCCACGGACAGCGCCGGAGTGAGCCGGCCGCCCGGCAGCAGTATCGGCCGGTCCCAGGTGTCGCTGCCCGGCGCGCTCTCGGTCCAGACCGCGACCCGGTCCCCGAGCACCGCGTACGCGGCGAGCCGGCCGTCGGCCTGGAGGTGCAGCCAGTCGGTGCCGCCCTCGTAGCGGGACCGGGTGCTCCACCCGTAGCGGCGGATGTCGGACCCGTCGGCGAGCTGCCGGTCGCCGCAGTACCGGCGTCGGCAGTCGTGGCCGTCGGCGGCCGTGTAGACCTCGATGACCCGCTTCTTCTCGGCCCAGGCGTGCTCGGTGAGGTTGCTGGGCGACAGCTTGTTGCCGTAGCCGACGCAGTGGCCGACGAGCGGGGGCGCCCCGCCCTCGGCGAGGTACCGGTCCAGGGCGCCCAGCGCGAACTGCGCTGTGGCGGTGTGGTCGGGGTGGTCGCTCGAGGTCGGCCCCCGGACCTCGTCCCACTCGCCGTGCCAGGGATCGGGGTCCATGGTCCAGTACTGGTCGGGCCGGGTGTGGTGGAGCAGTTCGGTCAGGCAGCGGTGCAGAGTGTCACGGCTGATCCCCTGCGCCGGGCCCAGCGGGGAATCGGCGGCGTTCAGGGTGAGCTGTGTGGCGGACCGCCCGGTCCACAGCGTGGCCAGCCTGGCGGGCGGCACGTCGGCGAAACCGTGTTCGGTGTCGACCATGCGCAGCCCGAAGAAGAACAGCTGGACGTGGGGTGCTGCCAGCAGGGTGGAGCGCTCCGCCGCCACCCCGGCAGCGAAGGAGACGGCGTCCCGCGCCCACCCGCTCTCCCGGTCGCCCGTCACCATGGCCGCGTACGCCGCGCGCAGCCCCTGCTGGCGCGCCTCGACGTAACCGGCGTAGTCCGGCGGGCTGTCCAGCCGGTGCGGGTCGCGGGTGTCGATGTTGCGACCGTCGGCCTCGGCGGCCGTCAGGTACACGCTGGTGACCCGGTGCCCCGCCTCCAGCGCGCGCTGGAGGTCGGGGTTGATGAAATACAGATCGTCGTCGGGGTGGGCGAGGACCTGGAGCAGTGAAGGGCGCGGTGTCGTACCTTCGGCGGACTGCATGGCGGCTTTCCCATCAACTGTGTCCGGCGGGCGGACTGCGGCGGGCTGTACGGGTACGGTCCGGTGGGGTGTCACAGCGGCCAGGCGGGCAGACGGCCCCGGCGGGCCAGCCGGTTGCGCGCTGAGCCGGTCTCGAACTGGCTGGGTACCGGGAAGTAGCTCGGCAGGAACGCGGCGAGGATCGCGTCCTGTTCCTCTTCGGAGACGTCGCCGTCGTGGTAGTCGTTGAGGCAGAACACGTCGTGCGGGCGCACTGTGAGGATGCGGCTGAGCCGGGGTTTGTGCTCGCTCAGGCCGATGTTGACGAAGCCGCAGGAAATGCCGGCGGGCACGCTGCGCAGGGTGTGGTGGCCCAGGTAGTGGTGGAGCGAGGAGGCCACCGACACGTCCTGGTGGCTGCGGAGCTGGTTGTGCGCGGTGACCTGGACGGCGTCGGCGTACCTCCGCTCGATGTCCGCGAGGACGGTGCGCCGCAGCGGATGCGGTGCGTGGAGGAAGGTGTGCACCAGCGTCTGCCCGAACTCCCGCTCCATCAGGGCCCGGTTGTTCTTGGCCGCCGCGACGTTGAACTCGTCCGTCTCCGCGACCGGGGCCATCGGCACGGACGTCGGAGACATGAAGTACTTGGACTGGCCGTTGCCGAGGAAGAACGCGTCGGGCTTCAGGGTGCGGCCCAGGAACACGTCGTCGTTGAAGTAGAGGAAGTGCTCGGCCAGCCCCTCGATGTGGTGCAACTGGCTCTCGATGGCGTGCGAGTTGTAGCTCGGCAGCGCGCCACGGTCACCGAAGATCTCCGTGTGGTCCACGACCCGCACGCGCGGGTGCTCGAGGTCGAGCCAGTGCGGGACCTGCTGGTCGGTGACCAGGTAGATGTTCCTTATCCAGGGCGCGTACATGTCGATGGAGCGCAGCGAGTACCGCAGCTCCTCCCGGTCCCGGAAGCGGGCCGCGCTGGTGGCCGCGTCCTCGGTCTCCATGCCGAGGGCGGCGAGGGCGGCGTTCTTGCGCTCCAGCCAGTTGACGTCCGCCCCGTCGACCCAGGTGTAGACGGCGTCCACGGGGAAGTCGATGTCTCCGTGCAGGCGGCGGGCGAACGCCTCGATGCTCGGGTAGGCGCGACCGCCCAGGGTGAGGGATCTGCGGCGCATGGCGCTCAGGGGCACCCTGTCGCCGATCAGGGTGCGGGCCGGGGCCACGAGCAGGCTCTCGGTCTCCGGGTCGGTCTCCCAGAAGGAGATGGTGCAGCCGTAGACGGCGCCCAGACGCAGCAGCCGTGAGTGCGACACGAGGTTCTGGTAGATCCGGATACCGGAGACGGCCGGGTCGGCGTGCGGGGTCACCAGTCCGGCGAGGACGGTGGCGATCGTCTTCTGACCCTCGTTGAGGATGCCGGCGTAGACCGCCGCGTCCGCGAAGTGCTCTCCCAGCGCCTTGAACACGGAGTCACGGTGCATGGCGTGCACGGCGATGGTGTGCCGGATCAGGTGGTCGCGTACCACGAGGTAGGGGATGGACGCAGACTCCAGCGCGTCGGCCGCCAGGGCCAGGTTCCGCTGGACGCCGTCCCAGGGCGACTCCCAGTCCATCACCCGGCACACCTGGCCGCCGTCCTCGACCAGTTCGCCGCGCTGGAGCAGCCGCTGCTCCACGGCGCGCTGGTCGCCGGTGCGGACGGTGGTGGCGGGGGCGGGCACGGCGGCCGCGACGATGCCGCCGGGACCGCTGTAGTAGGCGTGCACCGCCTGGCGTTCGGCCTTGGCGACGGCCCGGCGACCGCTGTCGCGTTCCGCGATCAGTTCGTGGAAGATGCGCTCCCAGTGCGCGGTGACCACGGCAGGCGCGAAGCGGCTGACGGAGGCCAGGGCGGCGGCACCCATGTCGCTGCGCAGCTCGTCGTCCTGAATGAGCAGCATCAGCGCGGAGGCGAGGGCCTCGGTGTCGCCGGGCGGGACCAGGACACCGGTCCGGCCGTCGATGACGACTTCGCGCGGGCCGTTCGGGGAGTCGTAGGAGACGACGGGGACACCGGCGGCGTGCGCCTCGGCGAGGACCAGGCCGAACGCCTCGTTGCGGGAGGTGAGGGCGGCGATGCTGGCTTTGGCCCATTCCTCGGCCAGGTGCCGGGAGTTGCCGTTGAGCTGGACGCAGTCGTGCAGTCCGAGCATGTCGATCTGCCGGCGCAGGGCACCGCTGAGCGGCCCGTCACCGAAGATCCGGAGCTGCCAGTCCGGGTGCTGCCGCGCGACGATCGCCCAGGCGGCGACGGCGTGGTCGATCTGCTTCTCAGCGACGAGCCGCCCGGCGATGATCACGGTGCGGGTCCGGAGGGTCGACCGCGGACGGAATCCGCTGGGCAGCGCGTTGGGGACGACGTCCAGCCGGGGCGCGGCGTCCCCCAGGGTCTCGGCGAACCACTCCAGCGTGCGTTCGCTGAGCACGACGAGGGCGTCCAGCCGGGCGGCGTACCGCCGCAGCGGTTCGCCACTGGTGCCGCGCAGCTCGGAGACCCGGTGCTCCTGGTGCACGGTGATGACGTGCGCCGGCGCGAAGTGGACGGCCAGCGCCATCAGCGCGGGCGTGGTCGTGACGAGCACGTCGGTGTCGGTGCTCTGGAGTGCGAGGCCGAGTTCCAGGTCCGAGAGCCGGTTGAACGCCGACTCCCAGGACCGGTCGACGATCTCGCTCGGCTGTGCCGCCAGCCCCTCCCAGACCGGGGTCTCCACCGAGGTGGGCCGCAGGGGGCAGGGGATCTCGGCGGTGAGGTCGATCAGATAGTCGACGCGGACCCGCGGATCCGGGGTGAAGAACTGCTCGGTCTTGCTCTTGAAGACGCTCAGTACGCGCACGTCGTGTCGTGCGGCCAGATCGGAAGCCTGGTTGAACACCGCCCGCTCGGTGCCACCGACCGCGTCGGCCGTGGTCAGCAGGAACGTGATCTTCATCTGTGGGTTCAGCCTGCCTCGGGCATACGCGTGCAGGTCATCCGGAGATTGCCCGCCGGGGTGTAACGGGGTTGGACGATCATGGTGGTGCGGCCCGGCGGGGTGACCGCGAGCCGGCGCATGGCGAAGACGCGCAGGGGGTTGCGTACGTCGTGCAGCCGTCGCCCCAGCCGCAGCGACAGGCCCCGTCCGTCGCACAGCCTCACGTCCCAGTGGTCGGGGCGGCTGCCTCGCGGGGCCATCCGCTCCAGCGGGACCTCGACCCGCAGGACACCGCCGCCCAGTGCGGTCACGGGCTGCTCGACCCGACGGCCGGACGCCGTGAACTCGGCCCAGGGAGCGTCGGCTCGGGTGCCGAGCACCCGGAAGTCGACGCTGACCCCGGCGTGCCCGAGGTGCACCTTGGCGACCTCGACGGCGGGCCGCGCGGCGGTGCTGGCGATCCGGGCGCTGCCCCGGAAGGAGCGGCTGAGCCGGTGTCGTTCGCCGGTCACCGGCGATGCCGCCATCGGCTTGGTCGGCCCGGCGTAGGGGACGGGCGGATCGAGCAGCACCAGCGCGAGAGTGCGGGTACGGCGTCCGGCGCGCACGCGGACGGCCAGCCGCCAGCGCCCGTCGGAGACGGGTACGCCGCCGAGTTCGGCGCCGAGCAGCACGGCGGCGTCCAGCAGGGTCTCCCCCGCCGGGCCCTGATGGAGGCGGGCCTCGGCGAGGTACCGGCGACGGCGGCGGCGCAGCACGATCTCGGCGTGCTGCGGCATCCCGGCCCAGGAGGGCAGCCGGGCGTGCAGGTTCACGGTCTGGCCGTCGAGGATGCCCGCGTAGCGGAGGACTGCGGCACGCCGTCGGCGCAGGGGGACGAAGAGGCTCATCATGAGCCGGGTGCGCACGGCGAACGCCAGGGAGCGGAGGCGGGGGCCGGGACCGCCGGCCGTGGCGTGGGCGGGAGAGGCGTTCACGAGGAGGTGGCCCCCAGCTCGCCTCGGCTCGGCCGGCGCCGGGGCAGGCGGGCCTGCCCGGGTGCCTCGTAGGGGCTGGGCACCGGGAAGTAGGCGTCCAGGAAGGTGGCGACCATGTGGGCCTGTTCTTCGGGGTCGGCGGCGGTGACCGTGTCGTTCATGCAGAAGGTGTCGAAGTTGCGGCGGGCGAGAAGGGTGTCCAGTCTGCGTTGGGCCAGCCGGTCGGCCAGGTCGACGTAGACGTAGCGGATGTCGCCCACCGTGGCGCGGGCCGAGCTGTAGGCGTAGTAGTGATGCAGCGAGGAGGCGATCGGCACGTCGCGCGGCGAGCGGAAGCGGGAGTGCTGGGTGACCTGGTGCGCCTTGTCGTAGACCTGCTCGATCTCCGCGAGGACGCTGCGCCGCAGCGCGTGCGGGGTGTGCTTCATCTTCTGGGAGATGACAGTCCCGAACTGCTGGGCTATCAGGCCTCGGCTGTTCTTTCCGGCGGCGTCGACCGGGAGGTCGCCGGCGCCGGCCCGGCCGGAGGGGATCAGGGCCTTGGACTGGAAGAACTTGGTCAGTCCATTGGGATGGAAGAAGTGTCCCGGCTCGACGGGACGGCCGAAGAACACGTCGTCGTTCAGGTAGAGGAAGTGCTCCGACAGTCCGGGAATGTGATGCAACTGGCTCTCGATGGCATGGGAGTTGAAGGTCGGCAGCGCGCTCGGGTCGGTGAAGATCTCGCGGTGGTCCACCACCCGGAGGCCGGGCACGTCCGTGCGCAGCCAGGAGGGCCTCTGTCCGGCCGTGACCAGATAGATGTCGCGCACCCAGGGTGCGTACTGGTGGATCGAGCGCAGCGAGTAGAGCAGTTCGTCCCGGCTGGTGTAACGGGAGTCGTTGGCGGCCTGCTCGTGCAGCGCGGTGGTCCCGCCCGAGGTCAGGTGACCGCGCGCGCGTTCGCGGTTCCGGCGCCATACGGGGTCGGCGTCGTCCACCCAGGTGTAGACCACGTCGATCGGGAACAGATGGTCGTCCGGCAGCGCGGCGAGGAACTCCGGCACGGTGCGGGCCTGTCCGGTGGTGTACAGCCCGGGAACTGTGCTGAATCGGTTCTGCTGCCCCCAGCAGCGGCCGGCGTCCGCCAGGATCTCCGTGGTCACCTTGTTGGGACGCGGTGCGACGAGCACGCCGTCCCGCTCGTCCCAGAACTCGACCTCGCAGCCGGATTCGGCACCGAACACCAGGTTCCCGCTGGGGTCGCAGACGATCCAGACGACGCGCAGCACCGGCTTCCCGCGCAGCGCGCGCCAGCTTGCCGCGGCGCTGCCGGGTCGCAACTGCGTCGGGTTGCCGGTACCGACGTAGCCGGGATGCTCCGCGAAGGCGAGGCGCAGCAGTTCCTCGAACCGCGCCCGCAGCCGGGCCGGTACGGCGACGCACGGCAGACGCGGGGAAGCGGTGCCGCGCACGCAGAAGTGGTCGAGTCCGCCCTCTTCGAGGAAGGAGAGCAGGAGATGGAGGTTGCGGGCGCGGGCGGCCCACTCGGTGGCTCCCGGGACCTCGACCGCGCGGAGGAACCTGCCGGCCGCCTTGACGACTCGTCGCACACCGTCGGTGGTGCTGTCCGCGTCCGCGCGGCGGCGGCCTTCCATGGCCCGGACGACCGCCGCGGAACGCACGGCGTCGGCGGAGGCGAGCGAACGCTTCACCGAGGTGCGCATCGAACCGGGGACCCGCCGCACGATCCAGCGCCGCGCTCCTACCGGAACGACAGATCGATATGTCGACACGAGCACGCTTGCCTCGGGGTTGTTCAGGCTCACCCGACTTTCACACCATCCACTTCGAACCGAAGCAGACCGCCCCGGTGACCACTCCCACCCTCAACCGCGACCGTCGCCCCCATCGCCGCCGTCACAGGACCGTCAGCCCCATCGCGTTCGCCGGATGGTGACTACGACTCACCCGAGCCTTACCAGTCACACAGAATGTTTACATCTGGTGTGCCCGCTGTCCAGAAGGGCAGAAGCGTACGGGCGTTCTTGTCATGCATCCCACACCCGTACAACCTCCTGAGCTGTACTGAGTCCGCGCCACACGGAGGTCACCCCGGCCCGATACAGGGAGAGCCGGTCATCACATAAAATGCACACAGCTCAACTGATGGGCCGTGAACAGGGGTTCACACGGGGACGCCCGATCCGCCGCACCCGGTACGCCGCGCGCCACGAACACGTCGTGTGACGCGCGCCACTGCCGCACAACGCACGCGGCCCGCTGCGGGTCTGACCCGAGCACCCAGCACTTTCCTGGCACCAGTGAACGAGGACAGCGACGCCATGACGCCCCCAGAGGCTCCCGACAGCTCAACCCCGCAGAAGGCACCACGCCGGCGCCGGACCGGACGGTGGGTCATGCTCACCCTCGCGGTGCTGGTCGTGGCCGGCGCCGGGACCGGATACGTGATGTACAGCCGGCTCGACGGCAACATCACCGGCCTCGACCTCGACAAGGCCATCGGTGACGACCGCCCCGCGAAGCTGCCCACCTCCGGGCAGAACGTGCTGGTCCTCGGCTCCGACTCGCGCGCCGGGGCCAACGCGGGGCTGGGCACCGGGCACGTCGCCGGGGCCCGATCCGACACCGCGCTGGTGATCCACATACCCGAGGGCCGCAAGCAGGCCGTGGCCGTCAGCATCCCGCGCGACACCCTCGTCACCCGCCCCGAGTGCGTCAAGGACGACGGGACGAAGCTGTCCCCGGCGAACCGCGTCATGTTCAACTCGGTCTACTCCGCGGCCGGTCCGGCCTGTGTGGTCAAGACGGTCGAGAAGATGTCGGGCGTACGGCTGGACCACTTCGTCGAGATCGACTTCGCCGGGTTCAAGGGCCTGGTCGACGCGATAGGCGGCGTGCCCGTCACCGTCGACCGCGACATCCACGACTCCTCCAGCGGCCTCGACCTCGCCGCGGGAACCCATCGCCTCGACGGCACCGAGGCGCTCCAGTTCGTCCGCACCCGGCACGGCATCGGCGACGGCAGCGACCTGGGCCGGATCGGGATGCAGCAGAAGTTCCTGATGGCCCTGCTCGCCGAGATCAAGAAGCAGGACCTGATGGGCAGCCCCACCAAGGCGTACGCCGTGGCCGACGACCTCACCACCGCGCTCACCACCGACTCCGGGCTCGCCTCCCTCACCAGGCTCGCCGAGTTCAGCCGCAGCATGAACGGCGTGGACACCTCCACCATGGAGACGATCATGCTGCCGGTCCAGTACGACACCCAGGACCCCAACCGGGTCGTGGCCGCCGAGCCGCAGGCCGAGCAGCTCTGGACGGCCCTGCGCACGGACGGCGCCATCCCCGACTCCGCCAGGAAGTCGCCCGCGCGCGGCGGCGCCACCCCGTAAGGGCGGCGCCGTCACGGGAGCGCGGGGGTCAGACCTCCCGCCAGGGCTCCAGCGCGAGCCCCGGCTCGTCCTTGCGGTGGGTGAGGAGGAGCCGTCCGGTCGACGGGGACAGCGAAGCCGCGGTCAGCCTGCCGAGGTCCGCGTCGCCCGCGAGGAAGACCCGCGCGTCCTCGGGCAGCACCGGGCCCGACTCGGCCCACCAGGCGCCCGCCGACTCCGACTCCGTGGGATACGCGGCGACGGCCACCCGGCCGCTCGCCGCGCGCTGCGCCAGCACCGTGCAGTCGTGGCCGTCGAGTCGGCAGCGCACCGCGCTCACCGGCCCGGGACCCGCCGCGGGCAGCAGCGCCACGGGCGCCCGGCCGGGACGCCAGGCGCACAGCACGCCCTCGGTGTCGGTGTAGAACACGGTCGTGCTCTGCTCCGAGGTGGCGAGCGCGGTCAGAGTGCCGGGCCGGACCCGCGCCAACAGCGAATCGGCGATGGCGACCTGCTTGCCCGGCTTCTCCTGGGTCCAGTGCACGATGCCGCCGGGCACCGCCCCGTAGACCCCGACCAGGCCGGTCTCGCCCGTCACCGCCGCCAGGCCGTTCTGGACCCGTGAGCCGTTCAGGTCGCGCCAGGGGGCCCAGCCGCCCTTCTCCCGCTGGGCGACCATGCTCAGGCCCTGGCCGCCGTTGACCACGAAGACATGGGCCCGGCCCTGGTGGTCCACCGCGACCGCCGGGTCCGACGTGACGGGTCCCCTGCCGTTGGGGTGGCCGAGCGGGGTCCAGTCCATGGCCGTGAGATCGGGCCGGTAGTGCGTGGAGTGCGTGAGGACCGCCTCGCCGCCGGCCGCCGGATGCCAGGAGACGAGGTGGGCATAGCCGTCCGCGCCCTGGCCCACCCCGAGGCCGGGACGCAGTTTCTGTTCGCCGCCCACCCTGCGCGGGGCGGTCCAGCCGCCGCCCGGCCGGTGTTCCGCCCGCGACAGGACACCGTCGTCGTTGGGGTGGTAGACACCGAGCCGGCCGTCGCGGCCGCGTATGAGCCAGTCGCCGTTCACCGCATCACCATAAGCCGCCTGTTCCGGGCTCCGGACCGCGCCCCCGCGGGGGCTCCCGTGGGACCCTGGCCCCATGGACGACGTAGCCGGTGTTCCACGTCAGGACGACCCCCTGCTGGCGATCGTGGACTGTGCCAACGTGATGGGCTCGCGGCCGGACGGGTGGTGGAAGGACCGCAAGGGGGCCGCCGAGCGGCTGCGGGACCGGCTGGCCGGTGACGGGCTGCCGGGCCGCGCCGACCCGGTGGAGATCGTGCTGGTGGTGGAGGGCGCGGCGCGCGGGGTCGAGTCGGTGCCGGGGGTATGGGTGGAGTCCGCGCCCGGCAGCGGGGACGACCGGATCGTGGAGCTGGTGGCCGGGTCCGCCGACCGGGACCGCCTGGTGGTGACCGCCGACCGCGAGCTGCGGCGCCGGGTGGGCGCGCTGGGCGCCGACGTCGCCGGTCCGCGTACGGCCCTCGGCCAGGGTCTTTCGTTCGACAACGCGGCGAGGGGGCGGCACCGGCCCCCGCGAGCCCGGCATGATCCGAACGAGAGGCCCTGAGGGCCTGTCCGGCGGATCGTGGTGCGGGGAGGCGGCGGTGCCGGTCGATCCCGGTGAGCGGGGTCCGGTGCGTCCGGGTGCGAGGCGGAGGAGGGCGTCGGCGCGGAGCGCCGGCGAGTGACGGCAACGCCGCGGACGGGCGAGCCGGGCCCCGCGTCCGCGCCACGGTCCGCCGGACAGGACCTGGAGGGGCGGCGCGGACCGGCGTCCGGCTCAGGTCGCCTTCGGGGCCTCCTCGGGCTGCTCCTCGCGGGCCAGGCGGCTGTGCGTGCGGCCGTAGAGGAAGTAGACGACGAAGCCGATCGCCATCCAGACGGCGAACCGGAGCCAGGTCTCGGCGGGCAGGTTCAGCATCAGCCACAGCGAGGCGCACACCGACACGATCGGCAGTACCGGTACCAGCGGGGTGCGGAAGGCGCGGGGCAGGTCGGGGCGGGTCTTGCGCAGGATGATCACGCTGATCGCCACCACGATGAACGCGAACAGGGTGCCGATGTTGACCAGTTCGGCCAGTTCGCTGAGGCTGGTGAAGCCCGCGATGATCGCGATGATCACGCCCAGCAGGATGGTCGGCCGGTGCGGTGTGCGGAAGCGCGGGTGGACGCGGGAGAAGAAGCGGGGCAGCAGTCCGTCGCGGCTCATGGCGAAGAACACCCGCGTCTGACCGAGCAGCAGGATCATGCACACCGTCGTCAGGCCGACGGCGGCGCCGAAGCTGATGATGCCCGCGAACCACGGATGCCCGAGCGACTTGAACGCGTCCGCCAGCGGTGCCTCCACCGACAGCTCGGTGTACTTCTGCATGCCGGTGACGACCAGGGACACCGCCACGTACAGCACCGTGCAGATGAAGAGCGAGCCGAGGATGCCGCGCGGCATGTCCCGCTGCGGGTTGCGGGTCTCCTCGGCGGCGGTGGCGACGATGTCGAAGCCGATGAACGCGAAGAACACCACCGAGGCGGCGGTGAAGATGCCCATCACGCCGAAGTTGGCCGGGGCCCAGCCGAACATGAGCTGGATCAGCGGGGCCTTGAGGCTGGCGCCCGCCTCCTGCGGCTGGGCCGGCGGGACGAACGGCTTGTAGTTGTGGCCGCTCACGAAGAAGGCGCCCGCCACGATCACGATGAGGACGACGACCACCTTGATGGCGACGACGGCCGAGGTGATCCGGGCGGACAGCTTCATGCCGACCACGAGCACGCAGGTGAGCAGCAGCACCAGGGCCGCCGCCAGGATGTCGAAGCCGAACCCGCTCGCACCGTCCCGCCCGGACAGGTAGGCCGGCAGGTGCCAGCCCCAGCTGTCGAACAGCGACCGGATGTACCCGGACCAGCCGACCGCCACCACCGCCGTGCCCAGCGCGAACTCCAGCACCAGGTCCCAGCCGATGGTCCAGGCGGGCAGCTCACCGAGCGAGGCGTACGAGAAGGTGTACGCCGACCCCGCCACCGGGACGGTCGAGGCGAACTCGGCGTAGCAGAGCGCGGCCAGGCCGCAGACCACACCGGCGACGGCGAAGGAGATGGCCACCGCCGGGCCCGCGTTGTTCTTCGCCACCTGGCCGGTCAGCACGAAGATGCCGGTGCCGATGATGACGCCGACACCGAACACGGTCAGGTCGAGGGCGGAGAGGGACTTCTTGAGCGAGTGCTCAGGTTCCTCTGTGTCCCGGATGGACTGCTCGACGTTCTTCGTACGGAAGAGCGTGCTCACACGTACCTACCTCCCACGCTTGTCGTCCTCGACATGATCGAGAGGGACGGGGTGCGGGTGCCCCGGCAATGGCAGGTTCACGCAAGCCGGCCGGTTCCGCCACCCGGGGAGGTGGCGGAACCGGCCGGTCCCTGTGGCGTTCGGGTGGCTACTCGCGCGCCGACTCCACCGAGTCCATGGCCTCCGCGCCCTGGCCGAAGCGGCCGTCGATCCTGGCGACCAGACCGGTGACCTGGCGGGCGATGTCCGGAGCGGTCAGCCCGATCTCGGCCATGACCTCGGCGCGCGAGGCGTGGTCGAGGAAGCGGGGCGGGATGCCGAAGTCGCGCAGCGGCACGTCCACGCCCGCGTCCCGCAGCGCCTGGGCGACCGCGGAGCCGACACCGCCGACGCGGCTGTTGTCCTCGACGGTGACGACGACCCGGTGCCGCTCGGCGAGCGGGGCCATCGCCTCGTCCACCGGCTTGACCCAGCGGGGGTCGACCACGGTGGTGGAGATGCCCTGCTTGTCCAGCAGCGTGGCGATCTCCAGGCACATCGGGGCGAGCGCACCCACGGACACCAGCAGCACGTCCGGGCGCTCGGTGCCCGGCTCGCGCAGCACGTCCATCCCGCCCACCCGGCGTACGGCCGGCACGGCGGGGCCGACGGCGCCCTTGGAGAAGCGGACCACGGTCGGCGCGTCCTCGACCGCGACGGCCTCGCGCAGCTGGGCGCGGACCTGGTCGGCGTCGCGCGGGGCGGCGAGCCTGAGGCCGGGCACGACCTGGAGGATCGACATGTCCCACATGCCGTTGTGGGAGGCGCCGTCGGTGCCGGTGACACCGGCGCGGTCCAGGACGAAGGTCACCCCGCACCTGTGCAGGGCGACGTCCATCAGGACCTGGTCGAAGGCGCGGTTGAGGAAGGTGGCGTACACCGCGAAGACCGGGTGCACCCCGCCGTGCGCGAGGCCGGCCGCGGAGACGGCGCCGTGCTGCTCGGCGATGCCGACGTCGTACACCCGCTCGGGGAAGCGCTTGGCGAACTTGTCCAGGCCGACCGGCTGGAGCATGGCCGCGGTGATCGCGACGATGTCCTCTCGCTCCTCGCCGAGCTTCACCATCTCCTCGCCGAACACGGAGGTCCAGTCGGCGCCGGAGGACGCGATGGGCAGGCCGGTGTCGGGGTGGATCTTGCCCACCGCGTGGAAGCGGTCGGCCTCGTCCTGGAGGGCGGGCTGGTAGCCGCGGCCCTTCTCGGTGAGGCAGTGCACGATCACCGGGCCGCCGAACCGCTTGGCGCGCGCCAGCGCCGACTCCAGCGCCTCGATGTCGTGGCCGTCGATCGGGCCGACGTACTTCAGGCCGAGGTCCTCGAACATGCCCTGCGGGGCGATGAAGTCCTTCAGGCCCTTCTTGGCGCCGTGCAGGGTGTCGTAGAGCGGGCGGCCCACGACCGGGGTGCGGTCCAGCAGGTCCTTGGTGCGGGCGAGGAAGCGCTCGTAGCCGTCGCTGGTGCGCAGGGTGGCGAGGTGGTTGGCGAGGCCGCCGATGGTGGGCGCGTAGGAGCGCTCGTTGTCGTTGACGACGATGACGAGCGGGCGGTCCTTGGCCTCGGCGATGTTGTTCAGCGCCTCCCAGGCCATGCCGCCGGTCAGCGCGCCGTCGCCGATGACGGCGACCACGCGGTCGTCGGACTTCTTCAGCTCGTTGGCCTTGGCGATGCCGTCGGCCCAGCCCAGCACCGTGGAGGCGTGGCTGTTCTCGATGACGTCGTGCTCGGACTCGCTCTGCGCCGGGTAGCCGGAGAGGCCGCCCTTCATCTTCAGGCGGGAGAAGTCCTGGCGCCCGGTGAGGAGCTTGTGGACATAGGACTGGTGCCCGGTGTCCCACAGCACCTTGTCGGCGGGCGAGTGGAAGACCCGGTGCAGGGCGATGGTCAGCTCCACCACACCGAGGTTGGGTCCGAGGTGACCGCCGGTCTTGGACACGGCCTCCACGAGGAAGGTCCGGATCTCCTCAGCAAGCTGGTTCAGCTCCTCCAGGCTGAGCCGGTCCAGATCGCGCGGTCCCGTGATGCGGGTCAGCAGCGGCACCCGTGCCTCCTTGCAAGTATGAGCTGATCGAGCTGTTGCCGGGCTTGATGAGTCTAATGTTCCGCCCCGGCTGCCGACGGCCGGGCGGTGCCCCCGCGGTCATACGAACGGCCGCATCTCCGGGGGACGGGGGTGCGACCAGGGAAAACGCAGGAGCCCGGCGCTCCATCGCGCCGGGCTCCTGCCAAGCCTGCCGGGCTTACGCGCGGCCGGCCGACTTCTGGGTCTTGCGGGTCACCGCGTCGATGACGACGGTCGCCAGCAGGACGCCACCGGTGATCATGTACTGCACCGGGGAGGGGATGCCCTGGAGGGCCAGGCCGTACTGGATCGAGACGATGACCAGCACACCGAGGAGCGCGTTCCAGGTGCGGCCGCGGCCGCCGAAGAGGGAGGTGCCGCCGATGACGGCCGCCGCGATGGCGTTCATCAGGAGGTCACCGCCGCCCGCGCCCTGGTTGGCGGAGGCGATCTTGGAGGCGATGAACAGACCGCCCAGCGCCGCGAAGGTGCCGGAGACGGCGAACACCGAGATGCGGACCAGGTCCACGTTGATACCGGCACGGCGGGACGCCTCGACGCTGCCGCCGAGCGCGAACACCTTGCGGCCGTAGGCCGTGCGGCGCAGCACGAAGTCCGTGACGAAGAGGACCGCGACGAAGATCACGACCGCCAGCGGCAGACCCTTGTACTGGTTGAAGACGATCGCCACGGCGAAGGAGACCACGCCCAGCAACACGGTGCGCAGGACGATCTCGCTCAGCGGCTTCGACGGCACCCCGGCGGCGTCACGGCGCTTGTTGCCGAGGAAGGAGCTGACGAAGAACAGCACCGTCACCACGGCGGCCAGCCCGTAGGCGGCGGCCACGTCGGAGAAGTAGTAGCTGGTCAGGTTGGCGACCAGGCCGTCGCTGTTCAGGTTGATCGTGCCGTTGTCGCCCAGGACCTTGAGCATCAGGCCGTTCCAGAACAGCAGTCCCGCCAGGGTGACGGCGAAGGCCGGCACACCGATCTTGGCGAAGAAGAAGCCCTGGATGGCACCGGCGACGGTGCCCGTGAGGATGGCCAGCACGAAGGCCAGCACCTCGTTCATGCCGTGGGTGATGTTCAGGACCGCGAAGGTCGCGCCCGCGACACCGGAGAGGGAGCCGACCGAGAGGTCGATCTCGCCGAGCAGCAGGACGAACACGATACCGACGGCGATCATGCCCGTGCCGACCATGGCTACGGAGATGTCGGAGAGGTTGCCCGCGGTGAGGAAGTTGGAGTTCAGGCTCTGGAAGATGATCCAGATGACGACGAGTCCGACCACGACGGGCATCGAGCCCAGGTCGCCGGCCTTCATCTTGCGCTTGAACTCGCCCACGTAGCCCGCGAGTCCCTGCTCGCGCACCAGCAGCCGGGGGTCGACGGCGACACCGGCGCCGGGGGCGGCCTCCGGGTTCACCGCGGCGGCGTCGCCCGCGGGGGTGGAGGTCTTCTCGATGCTCACTTCTTGATCTCCCCATTGGTGCGCGCCGCACGACGGGTGACGGCATTGTCCGAGGCGCCGGTGATGGCGGAGATGATCTCTTCCTGCGAGGTCGACTTGACCTCGAAGACGCCGTTGTTGCGGCCCAGGCGCAGCACGGCCACCTTGTCGGCGACCGCCTTGACGTCGGCCATGTTGTGGCTGATGAGGATCACGGCGTGGCCGCGCTCCCGCAGCCGCTCGACCAGGTCGAGGACCTGGGCGGTCTGCTCGACGCCGAGTGCGGCGGTCGGCTCGTCGAGGATGACCAGCTTGGGCTCGCCGAGCATGGAGCGGGCGATGGCCACGACCTGGCGCTGACCGCCGGAGAGCGAGGCGATCGGGATACGGACGCTGGGGATGCGGATCGAGAGCTGGTCCAGCAGCTCACGCGAGCGCCGCTCCATCTCGACCTCGTCCAGGACGCCCGCGCGGCGGATCTCCCGGCCCAGGTAGAGGTTGCCGACGACATCGATGTTGTCGCACAGCGCGAGGTCCTGGTACACCGTCGCGATGCCCAGGTTCTGGGCGTCGTGCGGCTTGTTGACCTGGACGGATTTGCCGTCCCATTCGATGACACCCTCATCGATGGGGTGCACGCCGGCGATCGTCTTGACCAGCGTGGACTTTCCGGCACCGTTGTCGCCCACCAGGGCGACCACCTCACCGGCGTGGACCTCCAGCGTGACATCGGTGAGCGCCTGGACGGCACCGAATCGCTTGGAGACTCCGCGCAACGCCAGCACGGGCGTAGCGGACACGTGAACCATCTCCTTCGCCGCCTGACCCGGCGGGAGGTTGTGCAGAAGTTTGGGGGAATTCCGTCCGGCGCCCCGCGCCGAGCTTGCGGGGCTGTGTGATGCGCGGGGCGCCGGAGGAGCCTGAGCGGGCCTCACCGTCCCGCCGGCGGGAATCCGGTCGGCGGGGGAGAGAAGGGACCCGTCGGTGTTAGTTGAGGCCGGCCTTGGCGCAGGCGGCCTTGTACTGGGCGGTGCAGATGTCGGCCACCTTGTAGACGCCGTCCTTGATGACGGTGTCCTTGATGTTGTCCTTGGTCAGCGAGGTGACCGGGACGAGGATCGACGGGACGGCCTTGGTGGTGGGGCTGTCGACCTTGTCCTTGGCGACGGAGTCGAGCGACTTGCCCTGCGCCAGGCTGACGGCCATCTCCGCGGCGGCGTCGGCCTCCGGGGCGTACGGCTTGTAGACGCTCATGTACTGGGCGCCGGAGACGATGCGCTGCACACCGGCGAGCTCGGCGTCCTGGCCGGTGACCGGGATGTTGGCGATGCCCGCGGACTTGAGGGCGGTGATGATACCGCCGGCCATGCCGTCGTTGGCCGAGTAGACGCCGATGATGTTCTTCTTACCCAGGGCCGAGATGGCGCCCTCCATGTTGGAGTTGGCGTTCTCCGGCTTCCACTCCTTGGTGTCGTACTCCTTGCCGACGTTCACCTTGCCGTCGAGGACGTCGTGCGCGCCCTTGCGGAACTGCGCGGCGTTCGGGTCCGTGGAGGAGCCGTTCATCATGACGATCTTGCCGGACTTGGCCTTGGAGCCCAGGGCCTTCAGGAGGGCCTCGCCCTGCGTCTTGCCGACGGTCTCGTTGTCGAACGAGGTGTAGGCGTCGATCGGGCCCTGCGCCAGGCGGTCGTAGGCGACGACCGGGATGCCGGCGTCCTTGGCCTTCTGCACCGAGTTCTTGATCGCAGCGGCGTCGACCGCGTCGATGATCAGGACGTCCACCTTGTTGGTGATCATGGTGTCGACCTGCTGGTTCTGCTGGGTCGCGTCCTGCTTGGCGTTGGCGTAGACGACCTTGCCCTTGCCGTTCGTCAGCTCCGAGACCTTCTTCTCGATGAGCGGACGGTCGAACTTCTCGTAACGCGCGGTCTGGTTCTCCGGCAGGAGCAGGCCGACCGTGATCGCGTCGCCCTTCTTCTTGCTGTCAGCCGACTTGTCGGCACCGCCACCCGACTCCTTGGCACTGCCACAGGCGGCCAGCGAGACGGCCATGGCACCAGCAGCAACGGCGAAGGCCGCACGACGCATACGCGTGTTCACTTCAGAAACCTCCCTGACGAGGCCGCGTCGTTGCGGCCGAGGTGGCTGGAAGTCAACTCGGCCACGCGTTCGGCGTCAAGAAGTAAATCCTTAACGAGATGGCAACGGTGCCATCCGTTATCTAAGTGAAGGCAGGAGCGACCACGGGCAGCGAGGCCGTGGCAGAACCGTCGAGCAGGGTCGAATCGCCCATTTCGCTCAGCGCCAGCGCGAGTGCGCCGAGCACCTCCGCGCGGCCGCCAAGTGCCCCTGGAAGTACGGACAGTTGACGTCCGGCGCTGGGGATCGCGTAGCGTCCCACGGACTCCCTGATGGGGGCCAGCACCAGCTCCCCGGCCTCGGCCAGATCGCCGCCCAGGACGACCCGGCTCGGGTTCAGCAGATTGCACAGGTTGGCCACGCCGCTGCCGATGTGCCGGCCCACGTCGGCGATGACACGACGGCAGCCGGGGTCGCCGTCCCGGGCCAGACGGACGACGCCCTCCATGGTCAGGGCGCTGCCGTGGCTCGCCTGGAGCAGCGGCAGGACGTACCGGGCGGCGGTGAAGGTCTCCAGGCAGCCGCGGTTGCCGCAGCGGCACACCGGGCCCCCCTCGTCCAGGGTGATGTGCCCGATCTCCCCGGCCGTCCCGCCGGGCCCGCGGTAGATCTGGCCGTTGATCACCAGGCCGGCGCCGACGCCGCTGGCCACCTTGATGTAGGCCAGGTCGCGCACGCCCTTGCCGCTGCCCCAGACCAGCTCGCCGAGGGCGCCCAGGTTGGCGTCGTTGTCCACGTGCACGGGCACGCCGAGCCGCTCACGCAGCTCCTCGGCGGGCCGGGTGCCGCTCCAGCCGGGCAGGATCGAGGTGGAGCCCAGGGTGCCCGACTCCACGTCGATGGGCCCCGGTACGCCGAGCCCGACCCCGGCCACCTTGCCCCGGTCCACGCCGGTGGCGGCGATCAGCCGCTCGACCAGCTCCTCGGCGCGGTCGAACCCCTGCGTCGAGGAGGCGTCCACGTCGAGCGGCTCGGACTCCTCGGCGAGCACCTGATGGGCCAGGTTGCCGATGGCCACGCGCAGGTGGGTGTGGCCGAAGTCGATCCCGACCACTATTCCGGCGTCCCCGCTGAGCGAGACGCTGCGGGCCCGGCGCCCGCCCGCCGAGGTGGGCGTGACCTCCACGGTCCCGCCGTCCTTCAGCTCACGCACGATATTGGAGACCGTCGCGGCGGACAGGCCGGTCGTACGGGCGATCTCCGCCTGCGTGAGCGACCCGGCCAGCCGCACCGCCCGTACGACTCGTTCCAGGTTGGCTCGGTGCAGCGACGACTGCGACCCCGGAGTCTCCATCGACCCATCCACTCCCGACATCGGCGGGCGGCCCCATCGCCGCCCGTGGCCCAGGTCACATCTGCGGAACCGGGCCACTTACAAGTTATGAACTCCAAGCTCTGCTGAAGGGGTAACCGCAGTCAAGTCCTTGACGAAAATCACTGACTCCCGTCTTCATCCGACGCCCCTCCCCCGAGTGGGTTTCGCCGCGTGACGAGTCTGTGACCAGGAGTGGCTTCACGGGCTGACAGCGGGGTTCGCACGGGGTGAGCGGTAACGATCGCAAAGTGACCGCCGGTGTCCGGACGTGCGACGGCCCCGGTGGGGCGCACCGGGGCCGGTTCGGCCGGGGACCTCGCGTTACTTCACCGCGCCCGCAGTCAGCCCCGCGACCACCTGCCGCTGGAAGACGACGTACGCGGCCAGCACCGGCAGCATCGCCATCACCAGGCCCGCGAAGAGGCCGGACCAGTCGCCCTTGTAGCCCTGGCTGACGGCGAGTTGGACGAGGCCCTGGGTGAGCACCTTCTTGTCCGGGTCGGTGTTCAGCACCGTCGGCAGCATGTACTGGTTCCACTGGCCGAGGAAGTTGAAGATGCCCACGCTGATCAGGCCGGGCCTGGCCATGGGGAGCATGATCTGGAAGAAGGTCCGGCTGTGCGAGGCGCCGTCCACGAAGGCCGCTTCCGCCACCGAAGTGGGCAGAGTACGGAAGAAGGCGGTCAGGAAGAAGACCGTGAACGGCAGCGAGTAGGCGATGTAGACCAGGATCAGTCCGTGGATCGTGTTCAGCATCCCCATGTTGTTCACGACGTAGAACAACGGCACCAGCGCGAGCATGATCGGGAAGCTCATGCCGCCGACGAACAGGTAGTAGATGAAGCGGTTGCCCGGGAAGTCGAAGCGGGCCAGCACGTAGGCCGCCATGGAGCCGAGCACCAGGGTGCCGATCAGTGAACCTCCCACCACCAGAACGGTGTTGAGGAAGTAGTCGCTCATGTGGGCCTGGGACCAGGCGCGGGACCAGTTGTCGAAGTGCAGCGTGTCCGGCAGCGCCCAGGGCGAGCCGAAGATGGAGCTGTCGTCCTTGAACGAGGTCATCACCGCCCACAGCAGCGGCAGCACGACCATGATCGCCCAGATGACCAGCACGCCGTGCGAGAAGACGTTGAGGACGGAGCCCTCGGACCGGCGGGGGGCGCGGGGGCGGGGCGGGACCGCGTCGGTCTTCACGACGGGCGCGGTGGGCGGGACGGGGGCGTCGGTGGTTGTCATGGGGCTCAGTACTCCAGCCGCTCGCGGCGGCCCAGCCGCATCACGATCGCGGCGAACGCGAGCGTGACGGCCAGCAGGGCGACGCCGATGGTGGTGGCGTAGGCGGCCTGACCGTCCCGGAACGCCTTCTGGTACACGTACAGGACCAGCACCGTGGTCGAGTAGTCGGGGCCGCCCGGGCCGGTCGTCATGATCTGCACGACGGCGAACGACTCGGCGCCCAGCGCGAGGATGCCCATGTAGACCCAGCCGGACTGCACGGTGTCCCACAGCAGCGGCAGGGTGACGCGGAAGAAGGTGGTCGCGCGGCCGGCCCCGTCCAGCAGCGCGGCCTCGTACAGTTCGGCCGGGATCGAGGCCATGCCCGCGCTGAACAGCACCACGAAGAAGCCGGTGGTGGACCAGACGAGCACCGCCATCACGCACCACAGCGCGAGGCTCGGATCACCGAGCCAGAGCGGCTGCAGGCTGTCCAGGCCGATGCCGCGCAGGAACGAGTTGATCGCGCCGCTGTCCGGGTTGTAGGCGAAGGCGAAGAGCAGGGCCACGATGGCGATCGAGAGCACCTGCGGAAAGAAATAGACGATCTTGTAGAAGCCGGACCCGCGCACTCCGGTGACGACCGGTCCGCCCTTTCGGTGCCGGCCGCCCACATTGATCATGAAAGCGAAGAACAGGGCCATGCCGAGCGTCACCAGCGGCAGCAGCAGTGCGAAGAGCAGGCTGTGCGTCAACGACTTCCAGAAGATGTCGTCGTGGAGCATCCGGGTGTAGTTGTCGGTTCCGACCATGCTGAATTCGGGGCTCAGGCCGGTCCAGTCCGTGAACGAGTAGTAGATGGACTGGATGAAAGGCCAGATCACGAAGAGTGCGTAGAGCCCGAGCGGGGCCGCGAGGAACCCCGTGATGAACCCGTACTTGCCGTGCTGCATTGCCGGACGACCCCGTTCCTGGGACACGTGCTGCCGCTGGTGACGAACCCGTGAGGGGTGTTACCTGTGCTTGTAGTGCTTGATGGAGGTGTCCTTGGCGGCCTCGTCGGCGAAGCCCTGGATCTTCTTGACCGTCTCGGCCGGGGTGAGGCGGCCGGCCATCATCTCGCCGAGGCCGCCGACGCCGATCTTCTCCTTCTCCAGCTGGACGTACCAGTCCGGGATGCGCGGGTTCACCACGTTGTCCCCGGCCTTGTCCAGCGCCGCGACGCCCGCCTTCAGACCGGGCGTCAGCTCGATGCCGTCGATGCCGCCGTTGAGCGCGGAGAGCGACTTCACCTTGGAGGTGAAGTTCCGCGAGGACGCCTCGGAGAGCATGACGCGCAGCTGCTCCATGCCGCCCTCGGCGTTGGCCGCCTTGGCCGGCACGACGAAGGGCTCACCGCCGGAGGCCCAGATGGTGCCGAAGGGCATCTTGTCGGAGCCGTCCAGCCCGGTGGGCGCCGAGACCGCCAGGTCGAAGTCCGCCGGGATGACGTTGGCCGACTCGTTCTCCACCCAGGAGCCGTTCGGTATGAACAGCGCCTTGCCCTTGGCCCACGCGGTCTGCGACTGGATGTGGTCCAGGCCGGGTGTGCCGCGCAGGATGTAGCCCTTCTGGAACAGCTCGTAGTACGCCTCGAAACACGCCTTGACGGCCGGGTGCTTCCAGGCGTTGGGCTCCAGGTTGTCGATCGCGTCCAGCACCTCGCGGCCGCCGACCTTGGCGATCATCGGGTAGAGCGAGAAGGGCAGGTAGTACGGGTACTTGCCCGCGTAGGTCCAGCCCGCGATGCCCTTCTTCTTGGCCTTGGCGCAGACCTTGAGCATGTCGTCCCAGGTCTCGGGGTACTTCTCGTCCAGCCCGTCCAGGGCCTTCTGGGAGTACCAGACGCCGTACACGGTGTAGGCGTAGTTGAGGATCCACACCGGGTCGCCGTCGAACTGGCCCATCTCCACGATGCCCGGCCGCAGGGTGTCGCGGACCTTCTTGGACGGGTCGTCCCAGGACGGCGCGTCCAGCAGCGGGGTGAGGTCGGTGAGCTGCTTCTTGCCGACCAGGACGCCCATGTCCATCTGCTCGGCGCCGGAGTTGTCGATGAGGTCCGGCGGGTCGCCCTGGTTGAAGCGGGGCTGGAGGGTGGACTGGATCTTCTGGGTGGCGGAGAACTTCACCTGGGCCTTGGGGAAGGCCTTCTCGTACAGCTTCACCGCGTCCTCGGCGTACTCCTTGCCGAAGCCGCCGTCGAAGAGGACGAAGTCCAGCTTGGCGGTTTCGTTGACGCCCAGCGGGTTCTTCCCGGTCTTCTTGCCCGCCTTCGCCTTGTCCTGCCCGTCGCCGCCGCTGCTCGCGCAGGCCGACAGCAGCCCCATTCCGGGGGCGGCCACCAGGCCGAGCGCCGCGGTGCGCTTGATCAGATCACGACGGCCGACGCCCTCGCTGCCATGCTGTCCGGTGGAACCCATGCTCAAGTCCTCGCCTTCTCCAGGACTCAGGCGGTGAACCGGATCTCCCCCCGGCACCGCGGTCGGGTTGTGCTGGCTCGTGCAGGAAACGCCGACAGGTATAGTCCACTTCCCGTCGGCGGGGCAAGATCGAATGCAAGGTCGGCCGCCGGTCTTTTCCGAGTTGAGACCTGGTGGAGATATCGCCGGGCGCCGCACACCCTGCCGGATGAATTACCGGTACAGCCCCCTGAATGCCGCAGCCAACGCCCTTGACACCATGGGCCACTTGACCACCTACTGGTTCCTGCGCAGCAAGTTGACAACGTTGTCCGCAGTGAGCGCGGGAGGGGAATCCGTAGATGCAGCGGAGATCTCGGCACAGATGGACCTGGGCGGTCGTCCTCACGACCGCCTTCGCCATGGGCGTCGGCGCGCAGGGAGCGGCGGTCGCCCTGCCGGCCGGGGTCCCCGCCGCCGCGGCGGAGTTCGCGTCCTCGTTCGAGTCGGGCGAGCGGGCGCCGGACTGGCTGAGCACCGTCGAGACGGGTCCGGACGGAGCCAGGCGCTCCGCGGGCGTGGACGGCGGCTACACCACCGGTATCCCGGGCAACGTCACCGACCACGTCACCGGTCTGCGGGCGAGCGGGGAGAACACCGGCGGGGGCGAGGTGAAGGAGAACCTCACCGATGTCGATCCCGGTAGCAAATGGCTGACGTTCGCACCCACCGGCTGGGTGGAGTTCGACCTCGACCGGCCGGTCGTGCTCGCCGCCTACGCGCTCACCTCGGCCAACGACCACGCCGAGCGCGACCCCGAGGACTGGCAGCTCCAGGGCTCGGCGGACGGCAAGGACTGGAAGACCCTCGACACCCGCGGCGGCGAGACCTTCTCCGACCGGTTCGGCACCAAGTCGTACCAGCTCGGCACACCCGCCGAGTACCAGCACTTCCGGCTGGAGGTGACGAGGAACAACGGCGCCCCGGACGCGCTCCAGCTGGCCGACGTCCAGTTCTCCACCGGCGGCGGTGACGGTCCGGCGCCGCGGGACATGCTGAGCCTCGTCGACAAGGGCCCCAGCGGCTCCCCCACCGCCAAGGCGCGCGCGGGCTTCACCGGCACCCACGCCCTGCGCTACGCCGGACGGCACACCTCCGACGGCCGGGGCTACTCGTACAACAAGGTCTTCGACGTCGATGTGAAGGTGAGCCGCGACACCCGGCTGTCGTACCGCCTCTTCCCGTCGATGGCCGACGGCGACCGGGACTACGACGCCACCAACGTCAGCGTGGACCTGGCCTTCACCGACGGCACCTACCTCAGCCAGCTCGGGGCGAGGGACCAGCACGGGTTCCCGCTGACCCCGCGCGGCCAGGGCGACGCCAAGGTGCTGTACGTCAACCAGTGGAACGACGTGGCGTCCCGGATCGGCACCGTGGCGGCGGGCAGGACCGTCGACCGGATCCTGGTGGCGTACGACTCCCCCGGGGGCCCCGCGAAGTTCCGGGGCTGGGTCGACGACGTGGCGCTCAGGCGGGTGGCCCCCGAGCGGCCCAGGGCGCATCTGTCGGACTACGCGCTGACCACGCGCGGCACCAACTCCAGCGGCGGTTTCTCGCGCGGAAACAACTTCCCGGCCGCCGCGATGCCGCACGGGTTCAACTTCTGGACCCCGGTGACCAACGCCTCCTCGCTGAGCTGGCTCTACGAGTACGCGCGGGCCAACAACGACGCCAACCTGCCGACCGTGCAGGCCTTCAGCGCGAGCCACGAACCGAGCCCGTGGATGGGTGACCGGCAGACCTTCCAGTTGATGCCGTCGGCCGCGAAGGGCACCCCGGACACCGGCCGCGAGGCCCGTGAGCTGGCCTTCCGGCACGAGAACGAGACGGCCCGGCCGTACTACTACGGGGTGAGGTTCGAGAACGGCCTCAAGGCCGAGATGACTCCCACCGACCACGCGGCCGTGCTGCGCTTCAGCTACCCCGGCGACGAGGCGAGCGTGCTGTTCGACAACGTCACCGAGCAGGCGGGGCTGACGCTGGACAAGGAGCACGGGATCGTCACCGGCTACTCCGACGTGAAGTCGGGGCTGTCCACGGGCGCGACCCGGCTGTTCGTCTACGGCACCTTCGACAGGCCGGTCACCGAGGGCTCATCCAGCGGGGTCAAGGGCTATCTGCGGTTCGCCGCGGGCGCCGGCCGTACGGTGACCCTGCGCCTGGCCACCTCGCTGATCAGCCTGGACCAGGCGCAGGACAACCTGCGCCAGGAGATCCCGGACGGCACCTCCTTCGACGCCGTCAAGGCGCGTGCCCAGCGGGCCTGGGACCGGATCCTCGGCAAGGTCGAGGTGGAGGGCGCCACCCCGGAGCAGCTCACCACGCTGTACTCCAGCATGTACCGGCTGTACCTCTACCCGAACTCGGGCTTCGAGAAGGTCGACGGCAAGGACCAGTACGCCTCGCCGTTCTCCCCGATGCCGAACCCGGACACCCCGACGCACACCGGCGCCAGGGTCGTCGACGGCAGGGTGTACGTCAACAACGGCTTCTGGGACACGTACCGCACCACCTGGCCCGCCTACTCGTTCCTGTCGCCCTCCCAGGCGGGCGAGATGGTCGACGGGTTCGTGCAGCAGTACAAGGACGGCGGCTGGACCTCCCGCTGGTCCTCCCCCGGCTACGCCGACCTGATGACGGGCACCTCCTCGGACGTGGCGTTCGCGGACGCCTACGTCAAGGGCGTCAGGTTCGACGCGAAGGCGGCGTACGACGCGGCGGTCAAGAACGCGACCGTGGTGCCGCCGAGTTCGGGCGTCGGCCGCAAGGGCATGGACACCTCGCCCTTCCTCGGCTACACCACCACCGACACGGGCGAGGGCTTCTCCTGGGCCATGGAGGGCTACGTCAACGACTACGGCATCGCCAAGATGGGCGAGGCCCTCTACAGGAGGACCGGCGAGAGGCGGTACAAGGAGGAGTCGGCGTACTTCCTCAACCGGGCCCGCGACTACGTGAACCTCTTCGACCCGAAGGCCGGCTTCTTCCAGGGCCGCGACGCCGAGGGCGGCTGGCGCGTGGACTCCGCGAAGTACGACCCGCGGGTGTGGGGTTACGACTACACGGAGACCGACGGCTGGGGCTACGCCTTCACCGCACCCCAGGACAGCCGGGGCCTGGCGAACCTCTACGGCGGCCGCAAGGCCCTCGGCGACAAGCTGGACGAGTACTTCGCCACCCCGGAGACCGCCTCCCCCGAGTTCACCGGCTCCTACGGCGGGGTCATCCACGAGATGACCGAGGCGCGGGACGTCCGGATGGGCCAGTACGGCCACTCCAACCAGGTCGCCCACCACGTCACCTACATGTACGACGCGGCCGGCGAACCGTGGAAGGCGCAGAGGAACGTGCGCGAGGTGCTGTCCCGCCTGTACACGGGCAGCGAGATCGGGCAGGGCTACCACGGCGACGAGGACAACGGCGAGCAGTCGGCCTGGTACCTCTTCTCCTCGCTCGGCTTCTACCCGCTGGTCATGGGCAGCGGGGAGTACGCCATCGGCTCGCCGCTGTTCACGAAGGCCACCGTGCACCTGGAGAACGGCCGGGACCTGGTCGTCAGGGCACCGGACAACAGCGACCGCAATGTGTACGTCCAGGGCGTCCGCTTCAACGGCCGCTCCTGGAAATCCACTTCGCTCCCCCACTCGCTGCTGTCCAAGGGCGGGGTGCTGGACTTCTCGATGGGGCCGCGGCCCTCGTCGTGGGGATCAGGCAAGGACGCAGGCCCGGTCTCGGTCACCGAGGACGACAGGGTGCCGGTTCCGCGCGCGGACGTGCTGAAGGGCGACGGCGCGCTGTTCGACGACACCTCGGCGACGAGCGCGGCGGTGACCTCGGTGGATCTGCCCGCCGGCTCGGCCGGGGACGCCACCGAGGCGGTCCAGTACACGCTGACCTCGCCGGCGGACCGTACGAAGGCGCCCACCGGGTGGACCCTGCAGGGCTCCACCGACGGGACGGCCTGGCGCACGCTGGACAGGCGCTCGGGTGAGTCCTTCGCCTGGGACCGCCAGACACGGGCGTTCAGCGTGACCGCGCCGGGGTCGTACACCAGGTACCGGCTGGTGCTGGACGGGGAGTCGACGCTGGCGGAGGTGGAACTGCTGGCCTGAGGGAGCCGGGCCGGGAAGTGGAGGGGCGGTCCCGTGCGGGGGGCCGCCCCTTCGTCGTGCCCGTGCCGTCTGCGCGGCCGTTGCGGGGGCATACGGCGGGGGGTCGGGCCTGTGCGGTCCGGCCCGGCCCCGTCGACCCAGCCGAGGAGTTGCACCGATGCCGACCGCCGTACCGGAGAGATCAGCCGGCCTGCCCGAGGACGGGCCCCGCCCCGTCACGACGACTCCCACCGGGCACCCCCGCAAGCTGCCGCGCGGTGTGGCACGGGCGGCCGCCTCCATCGGGGCGCTGGCCGTCTGCCAGGCCGTCCTGATGATCGGCATCGGCTTCCTGATCACCGGCCCCGCCAAGCACGTGTGGCCGATGACGGCCGAGGACGGCGTCAACCGGGGCCTGGAGCGGCTGCGCACCTCCACCCTGACCACGCTGTCCTCGATCGGGTCCGAGCTGGGCAACACGGGCACCGTGATCGGGGTGACGCTGGCGGCCTGCCTGGGGCTGGTCTTCATACCCAGGCTGCCGATGTGGCGTCAGGCGTCCTTCCTGGCGCTCGGGGTCGCGCTCCAGTCGCTGGTGTTCCTGGTCATCACCATCGCGGTCGACCGCCAGCGCCCCGACGTGCACCGGCTCGACGGCTCCCTGCCGACCTCCAGCTACACCTCCGGCCACACCGGCGCCGCCACCGCCGTCTACGGCGGCCTCGCGGTCCTCGTGCTCTCCCGCGTCCGGAGTCCCTGGCGGCGTGTGCTGGCCGCACTGCTGTTCCTGCTGCCGGTCGTGGTGGGCTTCTGCCGTCTGTACCGGGGCATGCACCACCCGACCGACGTGGTGGGAGGCATGCTCAACGGAGCGCTGGCCCTGCTGATCGTCGGGCACGCCCTGCTCCGCGACGGCCGGGTGTCGGCGCCCGCCGCCCTGCCCGAGGTCCCGGAGGGCGCCCGCGTCGAGCGGCTGCCGGGCCGGGTCGCGGTGGTCGTCAATCCCACGACGGTCGACGAGAGCGCACGCGACGAGCTGCGCCGGGTCCTCGCCCAGCACGGCCACCACGAGCCGGTGTTCATCGAGACGACCGCCGCCGACCCCGGCGGCGGCCAGACCGCCCGGGCGCTGGAGGAGGGTGCCGCGCTGGTCGTGGTGTGCGGCGGCGACGGCACCGTCCGCGCGGCCGCCGACCGGCTGGCCGGCAGCGGGGTCCCGCTCGCCGTCGTGCCCTGCGGCACCGGCAACCTGCTCGCCCGCAACCTCGGCCTCCCGCTGACTCCGGCCGAGGCGCTCGACGCGGCCCTCGGCGGCACGTCCCGCGTCGTGGACCTCGCCCGGGTCGAGGGCGACGGCCTTCCCGCCACCCATTTCGCCGTCATGTCCGGCGTCGGCCTGGACGCCGCGATGATGAAGTACGCGGAGGAGCACGACCGTGCCAAGTCGATGCTGGGCTGGCCCGCTTACGTCCTCGCCGCCCCGAAGGCGATGCGCGGCCCCCGGATGGGTCTGCGCGTCAGCCTGGACGGCGGTCAGCCGCTGCGCCGTGCGGCCCGCATGGTGCTCGTCGGCAACACCGGTGCCCTCCAGGGCGGACTGCGGCTGATCCCGGAGGCCCGGCCCGACGACGGGGTGCTGGATCTGCTGATCCTCGACCCGCGGGGCCCCGGCGGCTGGCTGCGCACGGCCGGCGCGCTGCTGCTGCACCGGAAGCGGGACGGCGAGGAGCGCCAGGGGCAGCCGGAGTTCCGTACCTTCCGGCGGGCCGAGTTCACCTTCGACGCGCCGGAGCCCCGCGAGATCGACGGCGACCCGGTCGGCACCGGGCGCCGGCTCACCGTGGAGGTCGTGCCGGGCGCGCTGACCGTACTGGTGCCGAACCGGGAGGGCTGACATGGGCAGCGCCACCAAGGTCCCGGAGACCCGGGACATGAGCGGGGACGAACTCTCCGCCGACGAGGCGTGGGTGACCCTGCGCCGCTACGGCGGCTATTCCCTGCTGCGCGACGCCTTCCTCCGCTTCCGCTACGCCGACGGCTTCAGCCATTCCCGCGCGCTCGCCCTGCAGACCGTGCTCTCGGTGATCCCGCTGGCCCTGGCCTTCGTCGGCCTCTCCACCAGCCTGCACACCGAGGACATCGGCAAGCTGGCCGAGCTGACCATCCACCGCATCGCCGAAGGACCCAGCGCGGAGGTGGTCGACGACGCGCTCGACCGCAGCCGCCGCAAGGCGGGCGACGGCGCCCAGGTCGCCCTCTGGTTCGGCGCGATCTTCTCGATCGTCAACGTCACCACGGCGATGTGCCAGATAGAGCGCGGCGCCAACCGCATCTACGGCAACGAACGCGACCGGCCCTTCCACCTCAAGTACTCGCGCGGCCTGGTCATGGCGCTGTGCGCGGGCTTCCCGCTCGGCCTCGGCTTCGTCGTCATGGTCGCCGGCGACGACCTGGCCTCGGCCGCCGGCGCGGTCTACGGGCTCGGCTCGAACGCGCAGATGGTGTGGAACATCGTGCGCTGGCCCATCGGGCTGCTGCTCGCCCTGATCTCCGCCAGCGCGATCTTCCGGCGCTCGCCGCGCCGCAAGCAGCCCGGCTACACCTGGCTCGCCTTCGGCGCGGCGGTGTACCTGGTGCTGTGGATGACGCTTACCTGGGTACTCACCCTGTATCTGGACCTGAGCGGCTCCTTCGACACCGTCTACGGTCCGCTGAGTGCCTTCATGTCCCTGCTGCTGTGGGCCTACCTGACCTCGCTCGCCCTCTTCCTCGGGCTGTCCTTCGCGGCCCAGCTGGAGGCGGCGCGCGGCCGGCGGCCCGAACCGATCCAACCCGACCCGGGGGTCTGATGCCGACGAAAACCACGACCCTGCGGGAGACCGACCGGCGGTTCGGCGTCCGGCTGCTGGCAGCGGCCGGAGGCGCCGCGGCCGCCGCCGTGCCGTTCGCGCTGCTGCTGGTCCTGGTCGAGGGCCAGTGGCGGCCGCTGCGCGATCTCGACCGCGACGCGGCGAACGGACTGCACCGGGTCGCCGTGGACCATCCGGCCTGGACGAGCACCCTGCGCGTGCTGTCCAACTACGTCTGGGACCCGCTCACCCTGCGCGTGGGCGTGGCGCTGCTGACCGGCTGGCTGCTGTGGCGCGGTGCCCGGCGGCTGGCCGCGTGGGCGGCTGCGACGGCGGTGGTCGGGGGCCTGCTCGGGCTGGGGGTCAAGATGCTGGTCGAGCGGGCACGGCCGGTGCTGGTCGACCCGGTGGCACACGCGCCGGGCTACTCCTTCCCGTCCGGGCACGCGATGACCGCCACCACCTCGTTCGCGGTGTTCCTGCTGGTCCTGCTCCCCATGGTGCCGCGCCGGGCCCGGATCGCCTGCTGGGTGGTGGCGGTGCTGTCGGTGGTGGGCGTCGGCTTCACGAGGGTCGCGCTCGGCGTGCACTGGTTCAGCGACGTGCTGGGCGGGTGGCTGCTCGGACTGGCCGTCGTCGTCCTGACCAGCCGGGCATTCGGGGCATGGCGGTCCGACACCGGCCGCCGGCCCGCGCCCGTCGTGGAGGGGCTGGAGCCCGAGCTGTCCGGCCCGGCTCCCGAGCCGGACAGCACCCCCCGCTGAAGCGAGGTCACACGCCGGTCAGCCGGCCGATCTCCTGCGGGTCGAGCCCGGTCAGCCGGGCGATGCGCGGAGCCGGGACCCCGGCGGTCAGCGCCCGGTGCACCAGGGTCTCCCAGCCCTGGGTGGCGTCGCGGAAGTCCAGCAGTTCCCGCTCCATGTCGGTGACCGACTGGGGCGCGCACTCCTGCTGGACGCGGACCTCCTCCTCGTCGGTCAGCGGGATCGGCAGCCGCTCGGCCTCCTCGGGGATGAGGGTCTCCGAGGAGGCGGGCAGAATCCGCAGTTGCTCGGAGGACGGCGCGACATCGTGGGCGGAGATCCAGCCCCGCACGGCAGGGGTCTGGTCGCACTCCAGCGGGGCGACGGCTGCCATGGCCGCGCCGAGGCTCGGGTGACGGTCGGGGAGCAGGAAGAGGTAAGCCTCGTCGGCCATCGGGCGGTTCCGCCTTGTCGCTGTCGATCCGGGTACGGAGACCGATGCTACTGCCGCCGCACCGCGCCAAGGAGAAGGAACCGCCCCGGATCACTTGACGGCGAGCGCGAACTCGTGCGGGTAGCCGTCGTCCGGCGGCACTACGCTCCTGATGTCCCTCCCGTCCGGCGCGGCGAACGGCCCGGTGCCGGACACGTGGGCGGCGAAGGAGTCCCGGCGTCCACGGTCTGGCGGGCAACCCGCCGCCCGGCCCGAGGCGTTCGCCGCCACGGGTACGGCGGAGGGCCGCACCCCCGTCACCGGGAGTGCGGCCCTCGACCGTGTCGCGCCGGACCCTACTTGCGGAGCAGGCTGCGCAGCACGTACTGCATGATGCCGCCGTTGCGGTAGTAGTCCGCCTCGCCGGGGGTGTCGATGCGGACGACCGCGTCGAACTCCACACCGGTGTCGGTGGTGACCTTGACCGTGCGCGGGGTGGTGCCGTTGTTCAGCTCCTCGACGCCGGTGAAGGAGAAGGTCTCCTCGCCGGTCAGGCCGAGGGTGGCCGCGGTGGCGCCCTCCGGGAACTGGAGCGGCAGCACGCCCATGCCGATCAGGTTCGAGCGGTGGATGCGCTCGTAGGACTCGGCGATGACGGCCTTGACGCCGAGGAGCGCGGTGCCCTTGGCGGCCCAGTCGCGGGACGAGCCGGAGCCGTACTCCTTGCCCGCCAGCACGACCAGCGGGATGCCCTGGTCGATGTAGTTGCGCGAGGCGTCGTAGATGAAGGAGACCGGCGCGCCCTCGACGGTGAAGTCGCGGGTGTAGCCGCCCTCGGTGCCCGGCGCGATCTGGTTGCGCAGGCGGATGTTGGCGAAGGTGCCGCGGATCATGACCTCGTGGTTGCCACGGCGCGAGCCGTAGGAGTTGAAGTCACGACGCTCCACACCGTGATCGGTGAGGTACTTGCCGGCCGGGGTGTCGGCCTTGATGGCGCCGGCCGGGGAGATGTGGTCGGTGGTGACCGAGTCGCCCAGCTTGGCCAGCACGCGGGCGCCGGAGATGTCGGCGACCGGGGCGGGCTCCATGCCCATGCCCTCGAAGTACGGGGGCTTGCGGACGTAGGTGGACTCCGTGTCCCACTCGAAGGTGTTGCCGGTCGGGATCGGCAGCGCCTGCCACTGGGCGTCGCCCGCGAAGACGTCCTGGTAGGACTTGTTGAACATGTCCTCGCCGATGGCGTTCGCCACGACGTCGTTGACCTCGGCCTCGGTCGGCCAGATGTCGGCCAGGAAGACCGGCTTGCCGTCCTGGTCGGCGCCGAGGGCGTCCTTGGTGATGTCCACCTTCATGGAACCCGCGAGGGCGTACGCGACGACCAGCGGCGGGGAGGCCAGGTAGTTCATCTTGACGTCGGGGTTGATGCGGCCCTCGAAGTTCCGGTTGCCGGAGAGGACCGAAGTGACGGCGAGGTCGTGGTCGTTGACCGCCTTGGAGACCTCCTCCGGCAGCGGGCCGGAGTTGCCGATGCAGGTGGTGCAGCCGTAGCCGACGAGGTTGAAGCCGACCTTGTCGAGGTACGGGGTCAGGCCCGCCTTGTCGAAGTAGTCGGTGACGACCTTGGAGCCCGGGGCGAGGGTGGTCTTGACCCACGGCTTGCGGGTCAGGCCCTTCTCCACGGCCTTCTTGGCGACGAGCGCCGCGGCGACCATGACGTACGGGTTGGAGGTGTTGGTGCAGGAGGTGATGGCCGCGACCGTCACCGCACCGTGGTCGATCGTGTAGGTCGAGCCGTCGGGGGCGGTGACCTCGACCGGGTTGGACGGGCCGCCGTTGGGGTGGACGGCCGGGGAGTCGGAGGCCGGGAAGGACTCCTCGCCCGCCTCGTCGGAGGTGGTCGTGACGTAGTTGAGGACGTCCGTCTTGAACTGCTCGGCGGCGTTCGCGAGGACGATGCGGTCCTGCGGGCGCTTCGGGCCGGCGATCGAGGGGACGACGGTGGAGAGGTCGAGCTCCAGCTTCTCGGAGAAGTCGGGCTCGGCGGCCGGGTCGAGCCAGAGGCCCTGCTCCTTGGCGTACGCCTCGACGAGCGCGACCTGCTGCTCGGAACGACCCGTCAGCTTCAGGTAGTTCAGCGTCTCGCCGTCGATCGGGAAGATCGCGGCGGTGGAGCCGAACTCCGGCGACATGTTGCCGATGGTGGCGCGGTTGGCCAGGGAGGTGGCGGCCACACCCTCGCCGTAGAACTCGACGAACTTGCCGACGACGCCGTGCTTGCGCAGCATCTCGGTGATGGTGAGCACCAGGTCGGTGGCGGTGGTGCCGGGCTTCAGCTCACCGGTGAGCTTGAAACCGACGACGCGCGGGATGAGCATGGAGACCGGCTGGCCGAGCATCGCGGCCTCGGCCTCGATGCCGCCGACGCCCCAGCCCAGCACACCGAGGCCGTTGACCATGGTGGTGTGCGAGTCGGTGCCGACCAGGGTGTCCGGGTACGCCTGGCCGTTGCGCACCATGACGGTGCGGGCCAGGTGCTCGATGTTCACCTGGTGGACGATGCCGGTGCCCGGCGGGACGACCTTGAAGTCGTCGAACGCGGTCTGGCCCCAGCGCAGGAACTGGTAGCGCTCCTTGTTGCGGCCGTACTCCAGGTCGACGTTCTGCTTGAACGCGTCGTTGGTGCCGAACTTGTCGGCGATGACGGAGTGGTCGATGACCATCTCGGCCGGGGAGAGCGGGTTGATCTTCGCCGGGTCACCGCCGAGCGCCGCGACGGCCTCACGCATGGTCGCGAGGTCCACGACACAGGGGACGCCGGTGAAGTCCTGCATGATCACGCGGGCCGGCGTGAACTGGATCTCCTGGCTGGGCTGGGCCTGCGAGTCCCAGCCGCCGAGGGCGCGGATGTGGTCGGCGGTGATGTTCGCGCCGTCCTCCGTACGGAGCAGGTTCTCCAGCAGGACCTTCAGGCTGTACGGCAGGCGGGCCGAGCCCTCGACCTTGTCCAGCCGGAAGATCTCGTACGACTCGTCGCCCACCTGCAGCGTGCTGCGGGCGTCGAAGCTGTTCGCCGACACGACAGTCTCCTTCATTGATGTGCGCGTTCCACCGCATCCTGCCGCCACGCCGATCCAGCAATCCGCTGAGGTAAGGCTAAGTTAGGTAACCCTTACCGATGTGGCTGCCGCGGTGCGCCTCGGCAGATATCTCGATGTCGAGATAACTCTAGTACATGGGGGCTCGATGGTCATGCCCGCACAGCGGGTGTGACGGGTCCGTCACACCCCGGACGTGTGGGCGCCTGAGGGGCTCGCGACTGGGACGATCACCGGATGAGCCGTTTCTCGCACCGCCCCGCCACCCCGGAGGACCCCGAGCCGCGGACCCGCCCGCTCGAGCCGGGCAGCCGTCCCGACCTGGAGGCCGCGCTGGAGGCGGTCAACCGGGACCTGGCGGCGACCCTGCCGGAGGCCGGCCCGATGCGGCTGATGTGCACGCCGCCGCACGACGAGGACATCCCGGACCAGTACCACGCGGCCCTGCCCGACGGCCGCTGGCACGACGGCGTGACGTACCCCGACGCGCCCGGGATCGCCGAGGCGGCCCAGGAGACGGTCCAGGCGGTGCTGTGGCAGGTGTGGCCGGTGTGCCCGGAGCACCGCACCGGGGTGCACGCTGACGCCGGTGCGGGCGGGCGGGCGGTGTGGTGGTGCCGGGCCGGCGAGGGCCACGAGCTCTGCGAGGTCGGCGAACTGGCGCACACCCTCCCCGGCAGGCAGCGCCGGGCGCTGCGCCGGAGAGAGCGCAGGCGGCAGGGGTGAGCGGCGGCAAGCGCGGTCCCCGCCGCGTCCCGCTTGAGCCGATGCGCGCCCTCAGCTCGTCCGGCAGCGGATGAGGCCGCTCGACGGGAAGCAGCGCGCGAGCCGCTCCGTCGTCCCCCGCGCGCACGGCCGCGCGCACCTCGTGGGCGGGCGACCGGCCCGCCGTGCCGGTACCGCGATCCGCTCGCCGTACGCCTGATGGACGGTCACGGCATCCTCGTCGAACGCCGCGCGAACCTGGTGCTCGGGGGTCTCGCTGCTCATACGGTTGCCTCCGCGGCCCAGGAGCCGGAGCCGACGACCTCCGGGTCGGCCACGGTCTGCGCCCCGCAGGCGTACAGGAGCCAGCGCAGCTCCTCCCAGGAGAACATCGGCTCACCCCACGTGTCGAGCCAGAGGTGGAGCCGCCCGCTGCCGTCGGCCGCGCGCGTGAGGTCCCAGAACTCCCAGCCCCGCGCCTCCATCTCCGGGTCGAAGCGGAAGAGCCAGTCCTGGATCTCCCAGGGCTCGGCACCGGTCCGCTCTCGGTACCGGCTCCTTGCCGCTTCGGAGGCCGGGCCGACGGCGCCACCGTCCCGGCCGGCGTCGACGAAGAAGTCCGGGATGCCGTCCACGGGAAGTTCTCCCTCGTCGAAGTCCGCGTCCACGGCAAGAGAGAAAACCGCTCCCAGAACATCCCGCAGCCTGTTCGCGTAGGTTTCCGGGTCGTTCTCCGGAGTTACCGCGATATATGCGAGAACGGGGGCTTCGGAAGCAGTTTCGGGACGCCCGGAAACGCGCTTCGACTCCCGGCCGACGCCTTCAATCTCGTGCAGCATACGTCCCGTTCTCAATCGAAATCACCCGTCACACCCTTGCCGCAGGCCACGGCCGGTGGCGGCCGGGTGCGATCCCGGACCGACCCCGCATAGGTCGTCGGTCATCTGTTCCCCGAATGGGGGTATCCGGGTTGAGCGCCGCTCAGGAGCGCCGAACAATCGGAGGAGACAGCCATGGGCCTGACGTTCCGCAAGAGTTTCCGCATCCTTCCCGGCGTGAAGCTGAACATCAACCGCCACTCATGGTCCATCACGACCGGCGGCGGCAAGCACGGCCCCCGTCACACCCACAGCAGCACCGGACGCCGTACGACCTCGATGGACCTGCCGGGCCCGTTCGGCTGGCGCAAGACGACGACCAAGAAGCGCTGACCCCCGCCGGCGGCCGCCGGTCCCGCGTCACCCGAACGGACCCCCCGGGAGGCGCGATCTCATATCTGAGATAGCCTCAACCTCATGTCAGACGACTACCTCGTACGCATCGGCAAGCTCATCCGTGACGCCCGGCAGCACCGTGGCTGGACTCAGGCGCAGCTCGCGGACGCGCTCGGCACCAGCCAGAGCGCGGTCAACCGCATCGAGCGCGGCAACCAGAACATCAGCCTTGAGATGATCGCCCGGATCGGTGAAGCTCTGGACAGCGAGATCGTGTCGCTGGGCTACGCGGGTCCGATGCACCTGCGGGTGGTCGGCGGCCGCCGGCTGTCCGGCGCCATCGACGTCAAGACGAGCAAGAACGCATGTGTGGCCCTGCTGTGCGCGTCCCTGCTCAACAAGGGGCGCACGGTGCTGCGCCGGGTGGCGCGGATCGAGGAGGTCTACCGCCTGCTGGAGGTCCTGAACTCCATCGGCGTGCGCACCCGCTGGATCAACGACGGCGTGGACCTGGAGCTGGTCCCGCCGGCCGAGCTGGAGATGGACGCGATCGACGCGGAGGCGGCCGTCCGCACCCGCTCGATCATCATGTTCCTCGGCCCTCTGCTGCACCGCATGGACCGCTTCATGCTGCCGTACGCGGGCGGCTGCGACCTCGGCACCCGCACCATCGAGCCGCACATGATCGCGCTGCGCCGGTTCGGCCTGGACATCGCGGCGACCGAGGGCCAGTACCACGCGGTGGTGGACCGCACGGTCCACCCGGACCGCCCGATCGTGCTGACCGAGCGCGGCGACACCGTGACGGAGAACGCGCTGCTGGCGGCGGCCCGCCACGACGGCGTGACCGTCATCCGCAACGCGTCGTCGAACTACATGGTCCAGGACCTCTGCTTCTTCCTGGAGGCCCTGGGCGTGCGGGTCGAGGGCATCGGCACCACCACGCTCACCGTGCACGGTGTGCCGAACATCGACATCGATGTCGACTACTCCCCCTCCGAGGACCCGGTCGAGGCGATGAGCCTGGTCGCGGCGGCCGTGGTGACGGAGTCGGAGCTGACGGTGCGCCGGGTGCCGATCGAGTTCCTGGAGATCGAGCTGGCGGTCCTGGAGGAGATGGGCCTCGACCACGACCGCAGCCGCGAGTACTTCGCGGACAACGGCCGCACCCGCCTGGTCGACCTCACGGTCCGCCCCTCCAAGCTGGAGGCGCCGATCGACAAGATCCACCCGATGCCGTTCCCCGGCCTCAACATCGACAACGTCCCCTTCTTCGCGGCCATCGCCGCCGTCGCCCAGGGCCAGACCCTCATCCACGACTGGGTCTACGACAACCGCGCCATCTACCTCACCGACCTCAACCGCCTCGGCGGCCGCCTCCAGCTGCTGGACCCCCACCGCGTCCTGGTCGAGGGCCCGACGCGCTGGCGCGCCGCCGAGATGATGTGCCCGCCGGCCCTGCGCCCCGCCGTCGTCGTCCTCCTGGCCATGATGGCCGCCGAGGGCACATCGGTACTGCGCAACGTGTACGTCATCAACCGGGGGTACGAGGATCTGGCGGAGCGGCTGAACTCCATCGGGGCGCAGATCGAGATCTTCCGGGACATCTGAAGGTCCTCGGAATAGACGCCGCCATACCCCTTCTGACCTGGATAAACGCGAGACAGGAGGGGGCGTGGCGACGCCTCTGGGACTTTTCTGGGACTTTTGGTCGGAACCGAAGGCGTCATCTTGCGGGCCGGAGCGAGTCCGGGAATGCCAGCGCGCTACGACGAAGCCCCGGCCCATCGGCCGGGGCTTCGTCGTCTCACAAGAGTCCAACCGACTCAGACCGGCGGGTACAAGTCCTCCCCCGGCGGGGCGCTACGGTCGATGACTCGTTGGAGGTCGAAGACCAGGGTAAGCCGACCGCCAGCCACCCGGCTCCCAGGCCGCGTGATCTTCACTGACCGCGACCCGTTCGAGAAGCGCGCACTGCCGTTCATTCAGGGCGGACCACCGATGCACGAACATCAGCCCACACCGCGCCCGCAGGCCCTGCGCTGGCCGAATGAGTGCCTACGGTCAGTCGGAGTCCCCGGAGACTCTTCTGGGACTCCCGGCTGCATCAACGGGTACAAGCGTGAAACAGCCGAAAGGCCGTTCGTGCAAGTCAGCGACGCACGACCGTCATCGCAGCAGGCACGCCGTCCGCTGGTCCCTTTCGGGACATCTGAGAATCCTCAGGGAAGATGGCGCGAAATACCCCTTGCCCCGCACACATTCAGAGCGTGAGGGGGCCTCCGGGTGTCCCTGGGACTTTCGGCCGTACTTCGAGGCATCAGGCTCACGATGGTGGGGAGAACACGAGCCCCGGGTTTCGACTTGGCTGTCATGACCCGGGGCGGCGCCCCCGATGCGATGGACGGGTGCTGAGTCGAGCCACTCAACCCCGTTCGTACATGGATGAGTTGCTTCCCGCAGGCCGGCTCGTGGCCGCCGCCCGGGCCGCCGTCCTCCCGTTGATCACGGCGCCCGAGCCGCACCGGCTACGGGGCGCGTGTGCGTGCGTGGGGTACCTCTGCGCGGTCGCCGCGCTGTCGGCGCACTCCTGCAGCCGGGCCGTCTCGGTCCGGGTGCGCCTTCGGCGGTGCCGTCGTCGTGCCGCTCGTTCTGCCGTTCCTGACCGGGGCGGCGCCGAGCGAGGTCGGCGTGGTCGAGCGCTCCGGCCCGCTGACGCCGCATCACCGCAGCCGCGGACCGGGGGGCGAAGGCGGGTGACCCGACGGGGCGGCCGGCAGCCCGCCGGCCCGGTGACGAGCACGCTCCGGGCAGGATCTCCTCGGATACGGTGGGTCCCCCGATCGGACGGTCCGTCGGCGGATGTCTTGTGCACGGAGGCTGAAGGATGGACCGGGCGTTGCTGGCCGATTTCCTGCGGGCGCGCCGTGAGGTGCTGCAGCCGGAGGATGTAGGGCTCCCTCGCGGTTCGCGGCGCCGTACCGGTGGGCTGCGGCGTGAGGAGGTGGCCGCACTGGCCGGTATGTCGGTGGACTACTACAGCCGGATCGAGCAGCAGCGTGGCCCCGTGCCGTCCGAGCAGGTGCTCGCCGGGATCGCCCGGGGGCTGCACCTCAGCCTGAGCGAGCGGGACTACCTCTTCGAGCTCGGAGGGCACTCGGCGCCGCGGCGGGGGCTGTATGACGATCACGTCAGTCCCACCATGATGCGCATCATCGAACGGCTCGCGGACACACCCGCGTTGGTGATGTCCCGGTTCAACGAGACGCTGCTGCAGACCGGGCCGGCGGTCGCGCTGTTGGGCGACTACACCCGCTTCAGCGGACTGTCACGCTATCTGGTCTACCGCTGGTTCACCGACCCGGCCCAGCGCGACCTGTACCCCGTCGAGGACCACGATCTGCGTGGCAGGGTCTTCACCGCGGAACTTCGGGCGGCGTACACGGCGGATCCGACGGGCAGGGCCGGTGAGATCGTCGACGCCCTGCAGGCGGCCAGTCCGGAGTTCACCAGGGTCTGGCGGTTGCACGAGGTGGATGTGACCCACCACAACGACCTCAAGCGCTACCGGCATCCCGAGCTGGGCGAGCTGGAGCTGTACTGCCAGCGCCTGGTCGACACCGACCAGGCCCAGGAACTGCTGGTCTTCTCCGCCACACCCGGCTCACCCAGCTACGAGAAGCTTCATCGCCTTTCCACGTCGGCGGTGGAGAAGCAGTCCCGACCGAGAAGTCCTCGGGCGCGCCGGTTGCGCGGCGGAACGAACACTTCGCGCCGTGCGACCACAGGCCAGTCGCCTGCCCTGCACCGCGTGGACAGCCAGGGACAACCTGTCCGTGGACAAGCACTGCCTTCATCCGAGTGCTGACGCACGCCACGCTTGCTCAGTCGGACAGCGAGGCCGGGACACGACCTGCGCGGCAGGTCCCTCACCGCGGACCCGGAGCTTCGGCTCCTGCCCGTCGTGGGCGCTCCGGGCCTCGCAGTCCGGCCGGCCTGCTCACCCGTGAAGAGTCGTTGCTTCGCACAGGAAGCAGGGCTCGACCCAGGAGTGCTTCGGGAGCGAAGCACCTCGCGTGCATCGGAAGACGAGGATTTCCATGAAGGCAGTGCGTTTCCACGAGTACGGCGACCCGAGCGTCCTGCGGCACGAGGACGTCGAGCGGCCCACCCCCGGCGCCGGGGAGGTTCTCATCCGGGTCGCCGCGACATCGTTCAACGGTGTCGACGGCAACATCCGCGGGGGCTTCATGCAGGGCCCCATCCCGGTGGCGTTGCCGCACACTCCCGGCATCGACGTCTCCGGCACGGTCGACACGCTGGGTGAGGGCGTGGCCGGCGTCGAAGCCGGCGACCGGGTCGTCGGCTTCCTGCCGATGACGGGCGACGGCGCGGCCGCGGAGTACGTGGTGGCTCCGGCCGCGGTCCTGGCGCCGGCGCCTCGGAGCATTCCGCTGCCCGACGCGGCCGCGCTGCCGTTGGTGGGGCTGACCGCCTGGCAAGCCCTCTTCGATCACGCGAAGCTGACGGCGGGGCAGCGCGTGCTCGTCAACGGTGCGGGCGGCGCGGTCGGCGGCTACGCCGTACAGCTGGCCAAGAACGCCGGCGCCCACGTGATCGCCACGGCCGGGCCGCGCAGCCACGAGCGCGTCGTGGCGGCGGGTGCCGACGAGGTCGTCGACCACACCGTCACCGAGGTGAGCGCGGCGGTGACCGAACCGGTCGACGTCGTCCTCAACCTCGCGCCGGTCGAACCGTCTCGGCTGGCCGCGCTGCCCGCCCTGATCCGTCCCGGTGGGGTGCTGGTGAACACCACGGTGTGGATGCCTGCGCCCGGGGACGAACGACGCGGCGTGCGCGGTGTCGACCTGTTCGTCGAGAGCGACGCCGAACAGCTGTCACGACTGGTGGCACTGGTCGACTCCGGCACTCTGCGGGTCGACGTGGCACAGCGAGTGCCGCTGGCGCAGCTGCCCTCGGTCCACGCCCGCGCCGCAGCGGGCGAGCTGCACGGCAAGGTGGTCATCGTCGCGTCCGCCGGCTGACACGGACACCGCCCTGTGCGCGGATCCCGGAGACGGTCCGGGTGCCCGGCGCCTTCCGCGATCCGCCCGGCGGGCACCACGTTCACCGTCAGAGGGCCGCCTCGGACGGCGATCCACGCGAGCCCCCGGCAGGCGGACGCGGGTGCGCCGGCTCCCCCTGCCCTCAACTGACCGACCTTTGAAGGAGAAGACCCCGATGATCCCTGACGACGACCTGTCCCGCGCGCTGACCGTGGCGGACCCCGACGACCCCGGCACCCCGTACATATCCCTGGTGGGCAACACGTACGCCATGCTGATCACCGGCGAGCAGACCGACGGCAGGTACTGCCTGATCGATATGCGCGTCCCCGACGGTGGCGGCCCGCCGCCGCACCGGCACGACTTCGAGGAGATGTTCACGGTCCTCGAGGGCGAGATCGAGTTCACCTTCCGCGGCGACAAGCACACCGTGCGGGCCGGGTCCACGATCAACATCCCGGCCAACGCGCCGCACAACTTCCGCAACGCATCGGGGGCGCCGGCCCGCATGCTGTGCATGTGCACACCCGCCGGCCAGGACGAGTACTTCACCCGTATCGGCGATGCCGTCGCGGGCAAGGACGCGCCCCCGCCCCGGCTGTCCCAGGCCGACCTCGCCGAGCGCCGCCGCCGCGCGGCCGAGTTGGCCCCGGCCTACCGGAGCGAGTTCCTGTGACCAAGGGCTGTCCCGTGATCCGCGCTTGGCCCGGACACCGGTCGACGGGGTGACGTACCCGGGAGAGGCAGTCCGGGTCGAGTGCCGGAGCACTTGAGACGACAATCCCAGCTCCCCATTGACAATGCGACAGGTGCTGCGCTGCACTGTTCAGCTCTCGCTGCAATGCGTAGAAACGCCCGCGCGAGAACGGTGCGTGAATTCGAGGAGAATGCTCCGTGCCCGATGTCAGCCGTCGCAGGTTCTTGCAGATCGCCGCCGGAAGCGCGGCCGCCACGCAGCTGTCCGACGGGATCGCGCGGGCGGCCTCGATCGCGCCCGCTGTGCGGAGCGGTACGCTCGCCGACGTGGAGCACGTCGTCGTGCTGATGCAGGAGAACCGGTCCTTCGACCACTACTTCGGCACGCTGAGAGGGGTGCGGGGGTTCGGGGACGCGCGGCCGGTCGGACTTCCTTCGGGGAAGAGCGTGTTCCACCAGGCCGACGGGGCCGGACGGGAGACGCTGCCGTTCCGGCCGGACACCGACCGGCTCGGGATGCGGTTCCTCCAGGATCTGGACCACAGCTGGGCGGGGACGCACGCCGCGTTCGACGGTGGCCTCTACGACAAGTGGATTCCCGCCAAGTCCACGACGACGATGGCCTATCTGACCCGCGCCGACATTCCGTACCATTACGCGCTCGCGGACGCGTTCACCGTCTGCGACGCGTACCACTGCTCGATGCTGAGTTCCACGGATCCGAACCGTTACTACATGTACACCGGTTATTCCGGGAACGACGGCAAGGGTGGCGGGCCGGTACTCGGGAATGAGGAGGCCGGGTATTCCTGGACCACTTTCCCGGAGATCCTCCAGCAGGCGGGCGTCTCCTGGAAGGTGTACCAGGACACCGGCACCGGGCTGGACGCGGCCGGCGGCTGGGGGTGGACCGGCGACGCGTTCATCGGCAACTACGGTGACAACTCCCTGCTGTTCTTCGACCAGTACCGCGACTCCAGGCCCGGTGACCCCCTCTACGACCGCGCCCGCACCGGCACCAAGGCTGCGAACGGCGACGGCTACTTCGACCGCCTGCGCGCCGACGTGGCCGCCGGCACCCTCCCCCAGGTCTCCTGGATCGCCGCCCCCGAGGCGTTCAGCGAACACCCCAACTGGCCTGCCAACTACGGTGCCTGGTACATCTCCCAGGTCCTGGACGCCCTCACCTCTGACCCGGACGTCTGGAGCCGCACCGTTCTGCTGCTCACCTACGACGAGAACGACGGCTTCTTCGACCACGTCGTACCGCCCTTCCCGCCCGCCTCCGCCGCGCGCGGGCTGTCCACCGCGGATGTGTCGAAGGAGCTGTTCGGCGGCTCATCCGGGTACGCGGCCGGACCGTACGGTCTCGGTCCACGCGTGCCGATGCTCGTCGTCTCGCCCTGGAGCACCGGGGGCTGGGTCTGTTCGCAGACCTTCGACCACACCTCGATCGTGCAGTTCGTCGAGAAGCGGTTCGGGGTGCGCAACCCCAATGTCTCGCCCTGGCGGCGCGCCGTCTGCGGCGACCTCACCTCGGCCTTCGACTTCTCCCGCGGCGACACCGCGGCCGCCGGGCTGCCCGACACCAGCGGGTACCGGCCGCCGGACCACTCCAACCCCGGCGACTACGTGCCCGTGCCCCCGGCCGCCGGAACGCTGCCGAAGCAGGAGCGCGGGACGCGGAGCGCGCGGGCCCTGCCGTACGACCTGGCCGTGGACACCAAGGCGGTCGGCGGGCGGATGCGGTTCACGTTCGCCGCGCTCGGCACCGCGGGGGCCGCCTTCCACGTCACGTCGGCCACCCGTACCGACGGGCCCTGGCCGTACACGGTCGAGGCGGGCAAGAGCCTGACGGACAGCTGGGCGCTGCCGGGCAGCTGCTACGACTTCTCGGTGTTCGGCCCCAACGGCTTCCTGCGCCGCCTGGCCGGCACCAACTCCGCCGTCGGCCCGGAGGTCACCGCCCGGCACGACAAGGCCACCGGGCAGGTGACCCTGACCTTCACCAACGCGGGCGACGACGCCGTCACCTTCACCGCCACCGACGCCTACGCTCCGGCCCGGCATCACACGTACACCGTTCAGCCCGGCGCCTCCCGGGTCGTCAGGGGCTGGGGGGTGGCCGCCGGGAACCGCTGGTACGACGTCACGGTCACCGCGAGCGGCGACGGCGCCTTCGTACGCCGGTTCGCCGGGCACGTCGAGACGGGGGCGCCCAGCACGAGCGACCCGGCGACCGCCACGGTGTGATCACGCGGACTACCGGCCCGCGCCCTCGGCCTGGGTGTGCGCCACCGGCGCGTCGGCGTGTCCGCGGCCGAGGCCGTGCTCGGTCCTGAGCCAGGCGACGCGTTCCATGTGCCTGGTCAGCGGGGAGGTGCGGACGAGGTTCTTCCACTCCGCTGCCGGGCGCCCGTTCTCGATGGCGGGGAAGTAGCCGGTGAGGCCCTTCGGGGGCGTGCTCGACTGGTCGGAGAAGACGCCGCCGTCCGCGCCGCGCGACGCCTTCACCTGAGCGGCGGCTCGATCCGTATGTCACCAACCCCTGTGTGGCATGCGCCAGTTTGCCGTCATCGTCCGCCGAGCAGTAACAGTCAGCGGGCGGTGTCGGCAGCCTTTGGGGGGCGCATGGCGTACGTGATCGTGGTGCTGCTTGCGGCGGCACTGGCCGGCTGGGCGGTGCGCGTCCGCGCGCGGAGGTTTCCGGGCAGCCTCGCTCTCGCGCTTCTGCCGAGGCATGCCGAGGACCGGCGCCCGCTGGCCCAGGCGCGGGCGAACGTGCGCAGCCTGGAGGAGATCGCCCGCTCGGAGGAGTCCGGCGCGCGGGCCGGGCTGGAGCAGGCCGAGCAGAACCGGGAGCGGGACCTCAGCGCGGCCGCGGACCGGGTCGCCGGGCTGGAGAAGCCCGGCCGCGGCAAGCAGCTCGGCACCCTGGGTGAACTGACCCTGTATGAGCACACGCTGGTCAAGCGGCCACCGACCGGGGCCGCGCGGTCCCTGCAACTGGCCGGACTCCGGGTCAGGTTGGAGTCCGGCGACAGCGCCTACTACCTCTATGTCCTCCAGGCCGACGGCACCCCCGAGCGGACGAACTACCCGCGACGTACCGGCGAGGGCGAGGAGGCCAGGGGGTTCACCGAGGACCGGGTGCGGGACTTCGGTGACGCGGTGCAGCGCGCGGTGGCCAGGGAGAACACCTTCCGCGCCACCCTGCCGGAGCGGTTGAAGCAGGCGCGGCACGACCGTGAGCTGCTGGAGCAGGACACCGAGGCGGTCGACCGGGCACGCGAGCGGCTGGCCGGGATCGAGGCCCGCAACAAGGACAACCCCCGCCTGGCCGAGGCCCGCGCCGAGCTGGAGACGGCCCGGCTGGAGTGGCGGCGGCACACCGGGCGGATGCCTCCGCCCTGACCGGCGGGTCATGCCCCGGACGTGCCGCCGGCGCAGGGGTCAGCTCCGGACGAGTGTGATGTCCCGGTCCTGGCCGGCGTGGAACACGGGAACCGGCACGAGTCCGCCCGGGCGCAGCTCCGTCACCTGGGCCTGGACGTGCGCGGTGCCCGCCTGGAGCGTCTCCGAGGAGACCTTCCCGGAGTTCTCCCACCGGTGCTCCACGCCGTCGCAGCGCGCGGCCCCGCCCCCGATGCCGTGCCGGACGCGCGGATCGGCCTGGCTGACGGAGGAGCTGACGAAGACCGGGCCGGTGCCGGGCAGGCAGCGGTAGGTGCCGGAAAGTGTGACGGTGCCGTCGGCCGCCAGGCGGGCGGCGGAGTCGACGGTGACGCTCTCGCCGGGGGCCGCGACGGCCGGGGCGGCGAGGGCGCACAGCAGCGCGGCGCCGCCGAGCGCGGCGGCGAGGACGGGGCGTACGGGCATCGGATGCCTCCCGGTGTGGGGGGTGGGGGCTCCCACAGGTACCGGCGGCGCCGGGCGCGGCCCGCGACCGTCACCCCATCGGTGGCGCGTCAATGGGCCGGGCGCAGTCGTCCCCGTAACCCGTTCCGGGCCCGCGCACTGATGGTGACCAGCAGGTATGCCGACAATCTAAAATGATCAACGTGTCCGAGCAGCACGCACCCAGGTCCCTCATCGTCACGCTGTACGGAGCCTACGGCCGCTCCGTACCGGGCCCGGTGCCCGTCGCCGAGCTGATCCGGCTGCTGGCCGCCGTCGGGGTGGACGCGCCCTCGGTGCGTTCCTCGGTGTCCCGGCTCAAGCGGCGCGGCATGCTGCTGCCGGCCCGCACCGCCGGGGGCGCGGCGGGGTACGAGCTGTCTGAGGAGGCGCGGCGGTTACTGAGCGCGGACGACCGGCGCATTCAGTCCACCGGGTGCGCCGAGGACGCGGGGTGGGTGCTCGCGGTGTTCTCGGTGCCCGAGTCGGAGCGGCAGAAGCGGCACGTGCTGCGTTCCCGGCTGGCCGCGCTGGGCTTCGGCGCGGCGGCGCCGGGGGTGTGGATAGCCCCGGCGCGGCTGTACGAGGAGGCCCGGCACATGCTGGGCCTGCTGGGCCTGGACGTCTATGTGGACCTCTTCCGGGGCGATCATCTGGGGTTCGCTCCCACGGCGGAGGCGGTCGGCCGGTGGTGGGACCTGCCGGCCATCGCCGCGGAGCACGAGCGGTTCCTCGCGGCGCACGCGCCGGTGCTGCGCGCCTGGGAGGAGCGGCCGGACACCCCGGCCGAGGACGCCTACCGGGACTATCTGCTGGCCCTGGACTCGTGGCGCGGGCTGCCCGGCGCCGACCCGGGCCTGCCTGCCCGGCTGCTGCCCGCCGACTGGCCGGGGGCGCGCTCGGCGCGGGTGTTCAGGGCGCTGCACGACCGGCTGCGGGACGCGGGCGCGGCCTTCGTCGGGGTGTGAGCGCGGCGGCCGGTGACCGGTCGCTCGCTCCGTGGCACCGGACGGCCGAAACGGGTGCCCCCGGGCTGTGACTGTGGTCACTCGGCGGGGGTGGCCGGCCGCTTGGCGCGACCGTCCCGTCACGGGTGTCACCGGTGATCGACAGGGACGTAACAGCAGCTACGGCTGGGGGTGGTGAGGCGTTCGGCGCGGCCTGCGGACGGGTACCGACCCCTATGGTTCCGGCCGGCGGCCACCGAGGGTTTCGAGGGCCGGACCCGTACCATTTCCTACAGTCGAAGGCAGGACAGCCTGCTCCATGAACGGACCCGCCGTGTACGAACGCCCCACCGAATCGGCCTCCTGGCGCATCGCGCTGCCGCACACCGCCGCGGCGGTGCCGGTCGCGCGTGCCCTGGTGCGGTCGGCCCTGGCCGAGGTGGAGCACATGGCCGACTGCGACACGGCGGAGCTGCTGACCGCCGAGCTGGTGGCGAACGCGGTGGAGCACACCGCGGGCGGCGGTCCGATCGAGCTGGTGGTGGAGCTGCGGCCGACCGGCTGCCAGGTCGAGGTGCACGATCCCGACCCGGAGCCGCCCGGCCATCTCACCCGGCCGGTGATCGAGGAGCCCGACCCCTGGCAGGAAGGAGGGCGCGGCCTGTTGCTGATCCGCGCCCTCAGTTCGTCCTGTGGTCACCGCCCCACCTCGTCGGGCAAGGCGGTGTGGTTCAGACTGCCTGTCGTTCCCGCTCAGCGTTCGGCGTGACCCCGGCCGCCTCGGCGCGGCCCAGCGTGGAGTGCCGGCGGCCGTAGGCGTGGTACACGCCGAGGCCCACCGCGAGGAAGACCGCGAACTGCACCCAGGTCTGCCAGCCCGTCTCGTACATCAGGTAGAGGCAGAAGGCGATGCCGAGCAGCGGCGCGACGGGGTACAGCGGCACCCGGAAGCTGCGCTTGAGGCCCGGCTCGCGGCGGCGCAGGGCCATCACCGCGATGTTGACGACGGCCATGATGGCGAGCGTGCCGATGGTGCAGAGGTTCACCACGGAGTCGAGCGAGGCGAAGGCCGCGGGGACGGCGAAGACGACCGCGACGATGAGCGTGCCCGCCACCGGCGTGGAGGTCCTCGGGGACACCTTCTCGAAGACGCGCGGGATCAGTCCGTCGCGGGACATCGACAGCAGGATGCGGGTCTGGCCGTACATCACGGCGAGCACCACCGAGGCGATGGCGACGACCGCGCCGAAGGCGATGACACCGCCGCCGACCGTGGAGCCGGTGACCATGTTGACCACGTACGACAGCGCGGCGGGGCGGCCGCCGACCTGGTGGGCGCCGATGGCGCCGATCGCGGCGACCGCGACGGCGCAGTACAGCAGGGTGACCAGGCCCATGCAGACGAGGATCGCCACCGGGATGTCCCGGCGCGGGTTCTTCGCCTCCTCGCCGGCCGTGGTGATGGCGTCGAAGCCGATGTACGAGAAGAAGGCCGCGGTGGTGCCCGCGCCGATGCCGCCCAGGCCCGCCGGGGAGAACGGGGTGAGGTTGCCGTCCTTGAACGCGCTGTAGCCGATGGCGCAGAACGCGATCAGGATGACGAGTTTCACGGCGGCCATCGCCGCGGTGGCCCGCGCGCTCTCGCGCACGCCGCGTACCAGCAGCACGGCGGCCATGGCGATGACGACGACGGCGGGCAGGTTCACCACGCCGCCGTCGCCGGGTCCGGCGGACAGCGCGGCGGGGAGCTGCCAGCCGGTGAGGCTGTGCAGGAGTTCGTTGACGTACTGGCTCCAGCCGACCGCGACGGCCGAGATGGAGATGCCGTACTCCAGCAGCAGGCACCAGCCGACCAGGAAGGCGGTGGACTCGCCGAGACCGGCGTAGGCGAAGGAGTACGAGGAACCGGAGACCGGTATCGCGCCGCCCAGCTCCGCGAAGGAGAAGGCGGTGAACACACACGTGATCGCGGCGAGGACGAAGGAGACGACCACGGCGGGTCCGGCCTGCGCGACGGAGTCGGAGAGACCGACGAAGATGCCGGTGCCGACGATGGCGCCGACACCGAAGCAGATGAGCTGGAAGAGGCCCATCGTGCGCTTCAGACCATGGCCCTCGCGGTCGGCGCCGGATTCGGCGACGAGCAGCTGTGGGGACTTGATGCGGGGAGCGGGCATGCGGGTGGTGCTCGTTTCTGGTGGTGCGGACGGCCCGATCGGGCCGCTGCGTCGGCGCGGCACGCAGGTGGGGGCCAGGCCGTCGGTCAGGATAAGGCCAGGTGAGGCGCGTCACGCAAGGGTTTGTGACGCATCCCGGAGGGTGGCGACCAGCACGGCCTTGATGGTGTGCATCCGGTTCTCCGCCTCGTCGAAGACCACCGAGTGCTCGGACTCGAAGACCTCGTCGCTGACTTCCAGCTCGGTCAGTCCGTACCGTTCGTGGATCTCGCGGCCGACCGTGGTGCCGAGGTCGTGGAAGGCGGGCAGGCAGTGCAGGAAGCGCACGTCCGGGTTGCCGGTGGCGCGCAGCACGTCCATGGTCACGGCGTACGGGCCGAGCAGACCGATGCGCTCGTCCCAGACCTGCTGGGGCTCCCCCATGGACACCCAGACGTCGGTGGCGACGAAGCCGGCCCCGCGCACGCCCTCCTTCACGTCCTCGGTGAGGGTGACGCGGGCGCCGGAGACGTCGGCGAGCCGGCGGGCCAGCGCGACGATGGTCTCGTCGGGCCAGAGCAGCCGGGGGGCGACGATGCGGACGTCCATGCCGAGCAGGGCGCCGGTGACGAGGTAGGAGTTGCCCATGTTGTAGCGGGCGTCGCCCAGGTACGCGAAGGCGACGCTCTCCAGCGGCTTGTCGGTGTGCTCGGTGATGGTGAGCAGGTCGGCGAGCATCTGGGTGGGGTGCCACTCGTCGGTGAGCCCGTTGTAGACGGGCACGCCCGCGTAGGCGGCCAGCTCCTCGACGACGCCCTGGCCGTGCCCCCGGTACTCGATGGCGTCGTACATCCGGCCCAGCACGCGGGCGGTGTCCTTGACGGACTCCTTGTGCCCGATCTGGGAGCCGGCCGGGTCGAGGTAGGTGGTGTGCGCGCCCTGGTCGGCCGCGGCGACCTCGAAGGCGCAGCGGGTGCGCGTCGAGGTCTTCTCGAAGATCAGGGCGATGTTGCGGCCGGTCAGGTACCGCGTCTCGGTCCCGGCCCGCTTGGCCGCCTTCAGCTCGGCGGCCAGCGCGAGCAGCCCGCGGAACTCCTCGGCCGTGAAGTCCAGCTCCTTGAGGAAGTGGCGGCCGGTGAGGGCGGTCGGGACTGTCGCCATGGGGGCGCTCCAGGGGTACGCGGTGCACTGACTCCGGTAATTCTATACGAGCCTCGGCATTTCTATTCAGGATGCGGCATGATTATGCGCAGACTCACATGGCGGGCGTTCCTACACGGGGTCGCGCTCGACCGGGCAGCTCATGCAGCGCGGCCCGCCCCTGCCCCGCCCCAGCTCGCTGCCCGGGATCTCTATGACCTCGACGCCCTGCTTGCGCAGATGGGTGTTGGTGGTGGCGTTGCGCTCGTAGGCGACGACGACGCCCGGCTCGACGGCGAGGACGTTGCAGCCGTCGTCCCACTGCTCGCGCTCGGCGGCGTGCACGTCCTGGGTGGCGGTGAGCACCCGGATCTCACCGAGGCCCAGGGCGGCGGCGATGGCCCGGTGCATGTGCTCCGGCGGATGGTCGGTGACCTTCAGCTCGCACTCCCCGACGCCGGGTTCGATGGTGTACGAACGCAGCATGCCGAGCCCGGCGTACTGGGTGAAGGTGTCGCCGTCGACCATGGTCATCACGGTGTCGAGGTGCATGAAGGCGCGCCGCTTGGGCATGTCCAGCGCCACGATGGTCCGCGCGGAGCCCGCCGCGAACAGCTTGTGCGCGAGCATCTCGACCGCCTGCGGGGTGGTGCGCTCGCTCATCCCGATCAGCACGGCGCCGTTGCCGATCACCAGCACGTCACCGCCCTCGATGGTGGAGGGGTAGTCGGCCTGGCCGCGCGACCAGATGTTGAAGCCCTCCTTCGTGAAGAGGGGGTGGTGCCGGTAGATCGCCTCGAAGTGCACGGTCTCCCGCTGCCGGGCGGGCCACCGCATCGCGTTGATGGAGACGCCGTCGTAGATCCACGCCGAGGTGTCTCGGGTGAAGAGGTGGTTGGGCAGCGGACCGAGCAGGAAGTCGTCCAGCTCCATCACGTGGAAGCGGACCGAGGCCGGCTCGGGATGGCCGGCCAGGAACTCCCGCTTGGTCATGCCGCCGACCAGCGCCTCGGCCAGCTCGGCCGGGGCCATCGCGTCGAAGGCGGTGCGCAGGTGGTCGGTGGCGAGGGGACCGTACTCCTTCTCGTCGAAGACGCGGTCCAGCACCAGGGCGCGGGCCTCCGGGGCGGCGAGGGTCTCGGTGAGCAGGTCGCCGAAGAGGTGCACCTCGACCCCCCGGTCGCGCAGGACGTCGGCGAAGCCGTCGTGCTCGGCCCGCGCCCGGCGCACCCAGAGCAGGTCGTCGAAGAGCAGGGCGTCCTTGTTGCTGGGGGTGAGTCGCTTGAGTTCGAGGTCCGGCCTGTGCAGGATCACCCGGCGCAGCCGCCCGGCCTCGGAGTCGACGTGGAATGCCATGCCTTCATCCTGGCCGCCGGGGGGCGCGTTCACTCGTCTCTCGGTGGTTTCCGCGCTCCCTCCTTTTCGTCCTATTGACGAGAACAGGTCACCCCGCTTATCGTCCTCATGACGAGAAGTGAGGGGTTCCCATGGCCGACATCACCCGGCGCCTCGGCTGGCGCCACCTGCGCGGTGTGCCCACGGCGCACATCCGGCACCATCGCTCGGGCACGCTGGTGCACGACGGGCCGGGGCTCAGCTTCTGGTTCCGGCCGCTGACCGCCGCGCTCTCCGAGGTGCCGGTGGACGACCGGGAACTGGCGATGACCTTCCACGCCCGCACCCACGACTTCCAGGACGTGGCGGTCACCGCGACGGTGACCTACCGGATCGCCGACCCGGCCACCGCCGCCGCCCGCCTGGACTTCTCCATCGACCCGGACACCGGCGTCTGGCGCGGTGCCCCACTGGAACAGCTCGGCACCCTGCTCACCGAGACGGCACAGCAGCACGCGCTGGACGTGCTGGCCCGCACGCCCCTCGCGGCGGCGCTGGTGGACGGCGCGGCGGCGGTGCGCGAGCGCGTCACCGCCGGGCTGGGCGCCGAGCCCCGGCTGCCGGCCACCGGCATCGAGGTGGTCGCGGTGCGTGTGATGGCGCTGCGCCCCGAGCCGGAAGTGGAGCGGGCGCTGCGCACCCCGGCCCGCGAGCAGGTCCAGCAGGAGGCCGACCGCGCGACCTACGAACGGCGGGCCGTAGCGGTCGAGCGGGAGCGTGCCATCGCGGAGAACGAGCTGGCCAGCCGCATCGAACTCGCCCGCCGCGAGGAGCGGCTGGTGGAGCAGCGGGGCACCAACGCCCGCCGCGAGGCGGAGGAGGAAGCAGCGGCCGACGCGGTGCGCGCGCGGGCGGAGGCGGCCCGGTCGGTGACGCTGGCCGAGGCCGAGGCCACGCGGACGGCCCGGCTGGCGGAGGCCGAGGCGGAGCGGACGGTGCGGATCGCCCGCGCCCAGGCCGAGGCCGCCCGCGAGACCGGCGAGGCACGGGCTCAGGAACGGGCGGCATGGCTGCGGGTGCACACCGAGGCCGGCGTCGACGGCGCCGAGGCGCTGCGGGCGCTCACCGCGGCCCGGCTCGCGGAGAACCTGCCGCGCATCGACAGCGTGACCGTCTCCCCCGACGTACTGACCGGGCTGCTCGCCCGGCTGAGCGGCGAGACACCGGACGGCACGCCGTGAGCCTCGCCCCGCGCGCCGTGCTGGTGCACCGCACCACGGAGTACGAGGAGCTGGTGGCCCGGCACGGTACACACGGACAGGCCGCGTTCTTCCTCTCCTCGCGCGGCCGGGACATCGAGGAGGTCGCGGAGCGCCACCGCCGCGCGCGCCGCGCCCTGGCCGAGGTGACCGCCGCCGTCCCGCTGAACTGGCGCCGGGCGCTCGTGGAGCGGGCCGACCTGGACCGCTTCCTCTTCGCGCCCGAGGACGTGGTCGTGGTGGTGGGCCAGGACGGACTGGTGGCGAACGCCGCCAAGTACCTGCACGGCCAGCCGGTGATCGGCATCGACACCGATCCGGGGCGCAACCCCGGCGTGCTGGTGCGGCACCGGTCGCGCGACGCCGCAGCCCTGCTGACCTCGGCAGGGGGCGCGGTGGACGAGCTGACCATGGTCGAGGCGGTCACCGACGACACGCAGCGGCTGGTGGCGCTGAACGAGATCTACCTCGGCGCGCCGGGCCACCAGACCGCCCGATACCGCCTGGGCCTCGACGGCGACAGGGGTGCCGTCGAGGCCCAGGCATCCTCCGGGGTCCTGGTGGGCACCGGGACCGGGGCCACCGGCTGGCTCCGGTCGGTGTGGCAGGAGCGGGGCGGCACCCTGCCCCTGCCGGCGCCGGCCGAGGACCGGCTGCTGTGGTTCGTCCGTGAGGCGTGGCCGTCCCCCGCCACCGGCACGAGCCTGGTGGGGGGCGACCTCACCGCCTCGGCGTCCCTGACGCTGACCGTGGAGTCCGACCGCCTGATCGCCTTCGGCGACGGCATCGAGTCCGACGCACTCCAGCTGACCTGGGGGCAGACGGTGCGGGTGGGCGTGTGCGGGCGGCGGCTGCGGCTGGTGGGCTGAGTCCGCGCCTACAGCCGCGGGTCCACCGGCTCCGACTCTAGCGCGAGGACGCCGAACACCGCCTCGTGCACCCGCCACAGCGGCTCCCCGTCGGCGAGGCGGTCCAGGGCCTCCAGGCCGAGGGCGTACTCGCGGACCGCCAGCGACCGCTTGTGGTTGAGGAACCGCCGGCGCAGCTTGGCCAGGTTGTCCGGGCGCGTGTACTCGGGGCCGTAGATGATCCGCAGGTACTCGCGGCCCCGGCACTTGACGCCCGGCTGCACCGGCCGGCCCTGCCCGTCGCGGACGAGCGCGCCGAGCGGCTTGACGACCATGCCCTCGCCGCCCCGGCCGGTCATCTCCAGCCACCAGTCGACGCCCGCCCGAACCGACTCCGGGTCGCCGGTGTCGACGTACAGGCGCCGGGTGGTCTGGAGCAGGCCGGAGGTGTCGTGCTCCACCAGCCGGTCCAGCAGCGCGAGTTGCTCGTCGTGCGGCAGCGCGGCGAGGCTGCGCCCGCGTACCGCCAGCACCTGGAAGGGGGCGAGGCGGACGCCGTCGAGACCCTCGGTGGGCCAGCAGTAGCGGCGGTAGGCGTCGGTGAACGCGGCCGCGTCGGCGGCGCGTTCACGCTGCCGGGCCAGCAGTGCCGACACGTCGGCGCCACGGGCCCCGGCCGCCTCCAGCGCGGCGAGCGCGGGCGGGAACACGGCACCGGAGGCGGCGCCCACGGCGGCGTACTGGCGGCGCAGCAGCCCTTCGGACTTCAGCGACCACGGCATCAACTCGGCGTCCAGCAGCAGCCAGTCGGTGTCGAGGCGCTCCCACAGGTCCGCCTCGGTGACCGCCGCGCGGAGCCGGCCGAGGAGCTCCTCGGTCACCGCGCCGTCGTCGAAGAACGGCCGCCCGGTACGGGTGTAGAGCGCGCCTGTGGGCCCCTCCCCCACCCCGAACCGCCTGGCGGCGGTCGCCGCGTCCCGGCAGACGAGGGCCACGGCGCGGGAGCCCATGTGCTTCTCCTCGCACACGACTCGCCCGACCCCGTCCCGCGCGTACTGCGCGAACGCCTCGGCAGGGTGCTCGAGGTAGCCGTCCTCCCGCGAGGTGGGCGTCGGTGCCATGGTCGGCGGCAGGTACGGCAGCAGGCGGGGGTCGACGGCGAAGCGGCTCATCACCTCCAGTGCGGCGGCCGCGTTCTCCTCGCGCACGGCGACCCGGCCCAGGTACCGCGTCTCGACCCCGCCCCGGCCGGTGACGTCGGCCAGGTCCAGCGGCCGTCCGTCCTGGCCGCCGGGCGCGTCGACGCGCAGGGGCCGGACCGGCTCGTACCAGGTCCGCTCGGCAGGGACGTCCACGATCTCGCGCTCCGGCCAGCGCAGCGCGGTCAGCTTGCCGCCGAAGACGGCGCCGGTGTCGAGGCAGATGGTGTTGTTGAGCCAGGTGGCCTCCGGCACCGGCGTGTGGCCGTACACCACGGCCGCGCGGCCCCGGTAGTCCTCGGCCCACGGGTAGCGCACGGGCAGCCCGAACTCGTCGGTCTCGCCGGTGGTCTCGCCGTAGAGCGCGTGCGAGCGGACCCGGCCGGAGGTGCGGCCGTGGTACTTCTCCGGCAGGCCGGCGTGGCAGACCACGAGCCGGCCGCCGTCGAGCACGTAGTGGCTGACCAGGCCGTCGACGAAGCGGCGCACCTCGTCCCTGAACTCCTCGCTCTCGCCCTCCATCTGGGCGACGGTCTCGGCGAGGCCGTGGGTGTGCTGGACGCTACGGCCCTTGAGGTAGCGGCCGAACTTGTTCTCGTGGTTGCCGGGCACGCACAAAGCGGTCCCGGCCGCGACCATGCCCATCACGCGCCGCAGCACGGCGGGGCTGTCCGGACCCCGGTCGACCAGGTCGCCGACGAACACCGCGGTACGGCCCTCGGGGTGGACACCGTCGGTGTAGCCCAGCTTGACCAGCAGCGACTCCAGTTCGGCGGAGCATCCGTGGATGTCGCCGACGATGTCGAAGGGGCCGGTGAGGTGGGTGAGGTCGTTGTACCGCTTCTCGGTGACGATCGTGGCGCCCTCGACCTCGGCGGCCCCGCGCAGCACGTGCACCTTGCGGAAGCCCTCGCGCTCCAGGTGCTTGAGGGAGCGGCGGAGTTCGCGGGTGTGCCGTTGGATCACCCGGCGGGGCATGCCCGCGCGGTCGGGTCGGGCGGCGTTGCGCTCGGCGCACACCTCCTCGGGCACGTCGAGCACGATGGCGATGGGCAGCACGTCGTGCTGCTTGGCCAGCTCGACCAACTGCCGCCGGGCGTCCGGCTGGACGCTGGTGGCGTCGACGACGGTGCGACGTCCGGCGGCGAGCCGCTTGCCCGCGACGTAGTGCAGGACGTCGAAGGCGTCACCGGTCGCGCTCTGGTCGTTCTCGTCGTCGGCGACCAGGCCCCGGCAGAAGTCGGAGGAGATCACCTCGGTGGGCGCGAAGTGCTTGCGGGCGAAGGTCGACTTGCCGGAACCGGTGGCACCGACGAGGACGACGAGGGAGAGGTCGGTGACGGGCAGCGCCCGTCCCGTGCTGGTCCCGCTCATGCGGCCTTCGCCTCCTTCTCGTCCTGCTCGGTGGTCTCTCGGTGGAAGACGGCCATCTGGGTGGGCGGTCCGACCTCGGGTTCGTCAGGTCCGATCGGGCGCGACTCGGCCGTGTAGCCGTACCGTTCGGCGACGCCGGCCGCCCAGGCGGCGAACTCGGCGCGAGTCCACTCGAAGCGGTGGTCGCCGTGCCGGGCGTGCCCGGCGGGCAGGGTCTCCCAGCGGACGTTGTACTCGACGTTCGGCGTGGTCACCAGGACGGTGCGCGGGCGGGCCGCGCCGAACACGGCGTACTCGAGCGCGGGCAGCCGGGGCAGGTCGAGATGCTCGATCACCTCGCTGAGCACGGCCGCGTCGTAGCCCGTGAGCCGCTTGTCGGTGTAGGTGAGCGAGCCCTGGAGCAGCCGGACGCGGGACGCCTGCCGTTCCCCCATGCGGTCCAGCTTGAGGCGGCGGCCGGCGATGGCGAGGGCGCGCGCGGACACGTCGACGCCGGTGATCTCGGTGAAGCGGGTGTCCCGCAGCAGCTCCCGTACGAGGTGGCCCTCGCCGCAGCCGAGGTCGAGCACGCGCGCGGCCCCCGCCTCGCGCAGTCCGGCAAGGATCGCCTCCCGGCGCTGGACGGCGAGCGGGGTGGGCCGGGGTTCCGCCTCGGTGTCCGCCCCGACGGCGTTGTCGATGTCCTCGACCTCGCTGTCATCGGTCTCGGCCAGGCGCACCAGCTCCAGCCGCTCCATCGCCTGCCGGGTCAGCGACCAGCGGCGGGAGAGGTAGCGGTTGGTGATCAGCCGGTGCTCGGGGTGGCCGGACAGCCAGCCCTCACCGGCGCGCAGCAGCTTGTCGACCTCGTCCGGGGAGACCCAGTAGTGCTTGGCGTCGTCCAGCACCGGCAGCAGGACGTAGAGGTGGCGCAGCGCCTCGGCGAGGGTGAGCCGCTCCGACTCCAGCACCAGGCGGACGTAGCGGGAGTCACCCCAGCCGGGGAACTCGGCGTCCAGCGCGACCGGTTCGGCGGTCACGTCCCAGCCGAGCGGGGTGAACAGGGCGCGCACCAGGTCCGGGCCGCCCTTCGCGGCGACGGCGGGCACCTCGATGCGCAGCGGCAGCGGGGCGGCGGCGCGCTCCGGGCGGGCCTTGCACACCCCGCGCAGAGCGGTGGAGAAGACGGCGCTGAGCGCCACGGCGAGGAGCGAGGAGGCCGCGTATGGGCGGTCGTTGACGTACTGGCCGAGGGCCGCGTCGGGGGCGCCGCCGCGGCCCTTGCCCTTGCCGCGCCGGATCAGCGCGATGGGATCGACCTCCAGCAGCAGCGCGGCCGTGCAGCGCTCGACCTCCGCCTCGGGGTAGAAGACGTGCGCGGTCCCGTGGGACGTGCTGAACGTCTGCGGATTGCCGGGGTTCTTGTGCAGCAGGAACCCGAGGTCGGTGGCCGGGGTGGCGGCGGTGCCGCGTGTGGAGATCGTCAGGAACACGTGTCCGAGTCTCCCGGTTCTCGGACGCGTCGACCACAGGTTTTCCCGGAGCCGGAGCCCGCCTCTCGCCGGCCGGCGGGCTCCGGCGGCGGGTGTCAGGAGACCTGGGGCATGACCTCGGCCGAGATCAGTTCGAGCTGGTCCAGGTCGTCGAGGTCGAGCATCTGGAAGTAGACGCGCTCGCAACCGGCCTCCTGGTAACGGCCGATCTTCTCGACCACCTCGGCCGGGGTGCCGGCCAGGCCGTTGGCCTTCAGCTCGTCGACCTCGCGGCCGATGACGGCGGCCCGGCGGGCCACCTCGGCGTCGTCCCGGCCGACGCAGGCGACCAGGGCGCTGGAGTACACCAGGGAGCCGGGCGCGCGGCCGGCCTCCTCGGCGGCGGCGCGGACCCGGCCGAACTGGCGCTCGGTGTCCTCCAGGGACGCGAAGGGGATGTTGAACTCGTCGGCGTAGCGGGCCGCGAGACGCGGGGTGCGCTTGGCGCCGTGGCCGCCGATGAGCACCGGGATCCTGTGCTGGGCGGGCTTGGGCAGCGCGGGGGACCCGGTGAGGTCGTAGTAGGTGCCGTGGAAGTCGTAGGTCTTGCCGGCCTCGGTGGCCCACAGTCCGGTGACGACCTCGAGCTGCTCCTCCAGGCGGGCGAACTTCTCCTTCGGGAAGGGGATGCCGTACGCCTTGTGCTCCTCCTCGAACCAGCCCGCGCCGAGACCGAGTTCGACCCGGCCGCCGGACATCTGGTCGACCTGGGCGACCTGGATGGCGAGCACGCCGGGCAGCCGGAAGGTACCGGCGGTCATGAGGGTGCCGAGCCGGATGCGGCTGGTCTCGCGGGCGAGTCCGGCGAGCGTGATCCAGGCGTCGGTGGGCCCGGGCAGGCCGCTGCCGCCGCCCATGCGCAGGTAGTGGTCGGAACGGAAGAAGGCGTCGAACCCGAGGTCCTCGGTGGCCTTCGCCACGGTGAGCAAGGTGTCGTAGGTGGCCCCCTGCTGGGGCTCGGTGAAGATGCGGAAGTCCATGACCTCCATCCTGCCCGCCATCGGCCCGGTGAGCAGCATCGGCACCACGGCGGGCCTGGTCCCGGCCTTCCGGCACCCCGGCACGGGCCCTGGTCCCGGCCCCTGTGGCGCCGACGCGCGGGCTCGTCCGCGCGGGTCCCGCCCCGGGCCGCTCAGCCCCGCTCCCCCTCAGGCAGCAGCTCCTCCCTGGCAGCCAGCTTGCGCAGCATCTCCAGCACCCGGTCACGGGACTCGTCCGCCGCGTCGATGGCTTCCATGCACTGCCAGTACACCGCCTCGTCGGAGGCCCCGCTGGCGACGGCGACCAGAGCCATGCCGACCTCCCCCAGCAGTCCGCACAGGCCCAGCAGGGTCCGGCGCGCATCGGCCAGCTCGGTGAGCCGGGCCGCGAGCAGGTCCCCGGTGTCCAGCTCGGGCGGGTCCAGCACCCCGCACCCCCGCCCCGCCAGCTCCATCAGCCCCAGCGCCTCCCCCCGCAGTTCCGGCGGCCCGGACACCGCCAGCCTGCTGCCGATCGCCTGCGACAGAGCCTGCGCCTGCCACACCTCCCGCAGAGTCCCCGCCGCGTCGGCACCTGCCACCAACGCCGCTCTGCCGACCTCGATGAGCCGTAACGCGTCCATCCGCCGCCCCGTCCCCGTCCATCCGTTCGACCGCACATACGTCTTCACTACCCAGAGTGACGCCACTTGGTGCGAAAAGCCAGAGGAAGCCGGAAATCTGTGGACAACAATTCGGAATCGGCAGAGAAATTGACTCCGCAGAGTGATAGTGGAGTGCACGAGTCCGGACGATCGGTCAGGTGGCGCTCTCCGCTCCGGGCGCCGGGAACCGCTCCTCGTTCCGCTCGATCTTCGCCGCGAGGGCGGCCAGGGGATCGATTCCCAGGACCTCGCAGAACTGGAGGAGATAGGCGAGGACGTCGGCCACCTCGTCCGTGACCCGGTGGGCGGTGGAGGGATCGGACATGACGGCGGCGGACTCGTCCGGGGTCAACCACTGGAAGATCTCGACCAGTTCGGCCGCCTCCACACTGAGGGCGGAGGCGAGGTTCTTCGGGGTGTGGAAGGGCTGCCAGTGGCGGGCGGCGGCGAACTCGGTGAGCCTGCGCTGGAGTCCGGCCAGATCGGGGTGTTCGGTCACGGCCTCAGGTGTACCACCGTGACACCCGCCGCCCCCGCGGCCCAGCCCGGATCGCTGATCGCGCCCACGCAGCGGATGTGTCCCCGCTCACCCATCCGGGCCGCCGTGGCGAGGAGTTCGGTCCGCTGACCGGGGTCCAGGCAGCGGTCGAAGCCGTCGGCCAGCACGGTGAGGGTGCGCAGCGCGTCCGGCACCTCCCCCGGCGCGTCCACCTCCAGCACCCCGGGCCCGGTCAGCAGGACCAGGGCCAGTGCGACGTAGCGCAGCTCGCCGTCGCCCAGGCGGGCCAGCTCCGTGCGGTGGCCGTGGCCCCGGTCGAGCAGCGCCCGTACCGTGCCGTCCCGCAGCCGCTCGGCGGCCAGGTCGGTCACCGGGCCCGCGCACCCGGCGCGCACCACCTCGACCAACCGGGCGTGTCTGCGGCCGCATTCGGTACGGGTCCGGCTCAGCACGTCGGCCAGGTTGTCGCAGCCCGGCAGCAGCCGGCCCGAACCGGCCGGCACCGGGACGCGCATACGGGCCGGCGCGGGATCGCAGGGGAAGACCGAGCGAAGCGCGACCACCATCTGCTCGGCGGCGGCCAGCACCCGGCGCTGCCCGTCCGTCTTCCCGGCCACCCGCAACGGCAGCAGAGTCGTGCCCAGCACGTCGTCCGGGAGCGGCGCCCGGGTCACCGGCGCGGCGCCCGCCGTGTGCCAGGCTGCCTGCACGGCAGGACGCCCCGGATCGCGCAGCGCCGTCTCCAGCAGCACGACCCCGTCCGCGCTGAGCCGCTCGCCCACGATGCGCAGCCGGGGCTCGGCCTGCACGGCCACGTCGAGCTGCACCGGACCCCCGGCGCCGTCCGCCGTGCAGCCGATCCGGAACCCGCGGCGCCCCTCGGCGTCCGGCCGGGCCCGGTCCGGCACCCAGGCCGCCGGATCGGGGAACACCTCCTCCAGCGCGGCTCCGCCGCCCAGCCGCGCGAGTGCCTCGTAGGCGGCGAGCGCGGTGGACTTGCCGGAGCCGCTGGGCCCTGCGAACAGGGTGACGGCGCCCAGCGGGAACGCGGCCCGGCGGTGCCCGGCGAACGCGGACAGCCGCAGCTCGGTGATCCGGGCGCGCACGTCGTACCCCTCGGGGAACGGGGCCGGAGGGGGTGTGGGGAGGGAGATGACCGACATGAGCGGACCGTAGGACCGCCCTCGCGGGGCGAACCGTTTTCTCCCCGGACCTTCCCACGATCGGGCGACCGCCCCCGCCCCCGGCGCACCACCCGCTCGGCCCAACCGTCCTAAGAACCTACGAAGGAGCGGCCCTCAGCCCGACGCCTCCATGTCCATCAGCCCGCTGACCTCGGTCCCCGGCGGCGTCAGCAGGAAGACGTTGCGGTCCACCCGGTGCATCCCGCTGGCCAGCCCGAACACCACACCGGTACTGAAGTCCAGCACCCGCTTGGCCACATCGCCCTCGGCGCCGGACAGGTCCAGCAGCACCGGAACCCCCGCCATCAGCGTCTCGGCGACGTCGCGGGCGTCCGCGAAGATGTTGACCCGCAGGACGACGAACCGGCGGCGCGTCTCGGTGTCCGCGTCCGGGAGCGTCCGGTGGCTGACCGCGGACGGCCAAGCGTCCCGGCCTCGCAGCGGCACGACCTGGGCGAGCCCTTCCCACTGTTCATCGGTGACGTCGTAACGGCTCACCGGCTCCCCCTGACCTGACTCGCTTTCGATGCCTGCACCAGCCAATTCTTACGCCAAGTCACCCGTTCGGCCCAACAACGACACACTGTGCGACTCGGTCCTGATCCGGCGTCCGGCGCATCTGACGTGCGCACGGCGCCGCCAGGGGCCGAGGGCGGCCCGGATCACAACCGCAACGAGGGGAACGTCACAGGCCATCGTGCTGCTGTCACCTGAGCGCCCTGCCCTAACATCCGAGCATGACGGTCCTGCCTGACGACGGGCTCTCACTGGCCGCCGAGTTCCCTGACGCGACGCATGAGCAGTGGCAACGCCTGGTCGAGGGTGTACTGCGCAAGTCCGGCAAGGAAGTCTCCGGCGCGGCGGTCGAGGACGCCCTGTCCACCACGCTCGAGGACGGGCTGCGCACCCGGCCGCTGTACACATCGCGCGACGCCGCGCCCGACCCCGGCCTGCCCGGCTTCGCGCCGTTCACCCGCGGTGGCCGCCCGGTCGGCAACACCCCCGGCGGCTGGGACGTCCGGCAGCGGCACGCGGCGCTCTCCGACGGCTCGGTGCTGACCGACCTGGAGAACGGCGTCACCTCCCTGTGGCTGGTGCTCGGCGAGGGCGGCATCCCGGTCGCGGACCTCGGCCGCGCGCTCGACGGCGTCTACCTGGACCTCGCCCCCGTGGCTCTGGACGCCGGCGCCGACACCGAGGCGGCCGCGGAAGCGCTGCTGAAGCTGTACGAGGAGCGGGGCGTCGCCCCCGAGCAGGTGCGCGGCACCCTGGGCGCCGACCCGCTGGGCTACGAGGCCCGTACCGGCACCCCGCTGGACTTCGCCCCCTTCGCCGCGCTCGCGGCCCGTGCCGCCGCGTACCCGGGGCTGCGCGCGCTGACCGTGGACGCGCTGCCGTACCACGAGGCGGGCGGCTCGGCCGCGCAGGAACTGGGCGCCTCACTGGCCACCGCCGTGGCGTATCTGCGGGAGCTGACCGAGGCCGGGCTGAGCACCGAACAGGCGGCCGTGCAGATCGAGTTCCGGTACGCGGCGACCGCCGACCAGTTCCTCACCATCGCCAAGCTCCGCGCGGCGCGCCGTGTCTGGGCGCGGGTCGCCGGGGTGTGCGGGGCGCCGGGAGCGGGCGCCCAGGTGCAGCACGCCGTGACCAGTCCGGTGATGATGTCCCGGCGCGATCCGTGGGTGAACATGCTGCGGACGACGGTCGCCACACTGGCCGCCGGGGTGGGCGGAGCCGACTCCGTGACGGTGCTGCCGTTCGACCACGCGCTGGGTCTGCCGGACGCGTTCGCCCGCCGCATCGCCCGCAACACCTCCACGATCCTGGTCGAGGAGTCGCACCTCGCACGGGTCGTCGACCCGGCGGGCGGCTCCTGGTACGTGGAGCGGCTGACCGACGAACTCGCGCACGCCGCCTGGACGTTCTTCCGGACGATCGAGCAGGACGGCGGCCAGGCCGCCGTGTTGCGCTCCGGCCGGCTCCGCGACGACCTCGCCCGCACCTGGCAGGAGCGGTCCGCGAAGCTCGCCAGGCGACGCGAACCCATCACCGGGGTCAGCGAGTTCCCCTTCCTGGACGAGAAGCCGGTGCGCCGCGAGCCCGCCCCCGAGCCCCCGTCCGGCGGCCTCCCGCGCGTGCGCCGGGACGAGGCGTACGAGACACTGCGCGCCCGCTCCGACGCCCACCTGGCCGCGACCGGCGCCCGCCCCCGAATCCACCTCGCCACCCTCGGTCCGGCCGCCGAGCACACCGCCCGCGCCTCCTTCGCCGCCAACCTCTTCCAGGCGGGCGGCATCGAACCCGTCACCGGCGGGAACTTCGAGGAGAGCGGCGCCACCGAGGCCGTGCTCTGCTCCAGCGACGCCCGCTACGCCGAGGAGGCCGAGCAGGCCGCCGAGGCCCTCCGCGCGGCGGGCGCCCGCCAGATCCACCTGGCGGGCCGCCCCGCCGAGTACGCGGGCGTCGACCACTACGTCTTCGCGGGCTGCGACGCCGTCGCCGTCCTGTCCGCGGCTCTCGACCGCATGGGAGTGTCCTGATGGGAATCCCCGACTTCTCCGGCATCGAGCTGGGCACCCCGTCCGTCGACGGCGGCGCCGAGGAGTGGCGTGCCGCCGTCAAGCGGGACACCGGGGGCGGTGAGCCCCTGTGGGAGACCCCCGAGGGCATCGAGGTCAAGGCGCTGTACACCGGCCGTGACCTGGAGGGCCTGGACTTCCTGGACACGTATCCGGGCATGGCGCCGTACCTGCGCGGTCCGTACCCGACGATGTACGTCAACCAGCCCTGGACGATCCGGCAGTACGCGGGATTCTCCACGGCCGAGGAGTCCAACGCGTTCTACCGGCGCAATCTGGCCGCCGGCCAGAAGGGGCTGTCGGTCGCCTTCGACCTGCCCACGCACCGGGGTTACGACAGCGACCATCCCCGCGTGACGGGCGACGTCGGCATGGCGGGCGTCGCCATCGACTCGATCCTCGACATGCGCCAGCTCTTCGACGGCATCCCGCTGGACCGGATGACCGTCTCGATGACGATGAACGGCGCCGTGCTGCCGGTACTGGCGCTGTACATCGTGGCGGCGGAGGAGCAGGGCGTACCGCCCGAGAAGCTGGCCGGGACCATCCAGAACGACATCCTCAAGGAGTTCATGGTCCGCAACACCTACATCTATCCGCCGAAGCCGTCGATGCGGATCATCTCCGACATCTTCGCGTACACCTCGCAGCGGATGCCGCGGTACAACTCGATCTCCATCTCGGGCTACCACATCCAGGAGGCGGGCGCGACGGCCGACCTGGAGCTGGCGTACACCCTCGCGGACGGCGTGGAGTACATCCGGGCGGGCCGGGAGGCGGGGCTGGACGTCGACGCGTTCGCGCCCCGGCTGTCGTTCTTCTGGGCGATCGGCATGAACTTCTTCATGGAGGTCGCCAAGCTCAGGGCGGCCCGGCTGCTCTGGGCCAAGCTGGTCAGGCAGTTCGACCCGCAGAACGCCAAGTCCCTTTCCCTGCGCACCCACTCGCAGACCTCGGGCTGGTCGCTGACCGCGCAGGACGTGTTCAACAACGTCACGCGCACCTGCGTGGAGGCGATGGCGGCGACCCAGGGCCACACCCAGTCGCTGCACACCAACGCCCTGGACGAGGCACTGGCGTTGCCCACCGACTTCTCCGCCCGGATCGCGCGCAACACCCAGTTGCTGATCCAGCAGGAGTCCGGCACCACGCGGGTCATCGACCCGTGGGGCGGCAGCGCGTACGTGGAGCGGCTGACGTACGACCTCGCGCGCAAGGCGTGGCAGCACATCCAGGAGGTCGAGGCGGCGGGCGGCATGGCGCAGGCCATCGACGCGGGCATCCCGAAGCTCCGGGTGGAGGAGGCGGCGGCGCGCACCCAGGCCCGTATCGACTCCGGACGGCAGCCGGTGATCGGCGTCAACAAGTACCGCGTGGACACCGACGAGCAGATCGACGTGCTCAAGGTCGACAACTCCTCGGTTCGCGCCCGGCAGATCGAGAAGCTGCGGCGGCTGCGCGCGGAGCGGGACGACACCGCGTGCCGGGACGCGCTGGACGCGCTGACCCGGGCGGCGGACGGCGAGGGCAACCTGCTGGAGCTGGCGGTGAACGCCGCCCGCGCCAAGGCCACGGTGGGCGAGATCTCGGACGCGCTGGAGAAGGTGTACGGCCGGCACGCGAGCCAGATCCGTACCATTTCAGGTGTGTACCGCAACGAAGCAGGCGAGTCCCCGTCGGTGGACCGCACTCGCGCCCTGGTGGACGCCTTCGAGGAGGCCGAGGGGCGCCGGCCGCGCATCCTGGTCGCCAAGATGGGCCAGGACGGGCACGACCGGGGCCAGAAGGTGATCGCCACCGCGTTCGCCGACCTCGGTTTCGACGTCGACGTCGGCCCGCTGTTCCAGACCCCGGACGAGGTCGCCCGGCAGGCGGTCGAGGCGGACGTGCACGTGGTCGGGGTGTCCTCGCTGGCCGCCGGTCACCTCACGCTGGTCCCGGCGCTGCGGGAGAGGCTGGCCGAGGAGGGGCGCGAGGACATCATGGTCGTGGTGGGCGGGGTGATCCCGCCGCAGGACGTGCCGACGCTTCTGGAGATGGGCGCGACCGCGGTGTTCCCGCCCGGCACGGTCATCCCGGACGCGGCGCACGACCTGGTGAGGCGGCTCGCCGCCGATCTCGGCCACGAACTCTGAGCCCGGTATGGCCACGATCGATCTCGACACCTATGTGAAGGGCGTGCTGGACGGGAAGCGCGCCCTGGTGGCTCGCGCGATCACTCTGGTCGAGTCCACCCGCCCGCAGCACCGGGCGCTCGCGCAGGAGCTGCTGACCGCGCTGCTGCCGCACAGCGGGCGGGCGCGGCGGATCGGGGTGAGCGGGGTGCCGGGCGTGGGCAAGTCCACGTTCATCGACGCGTTCGGCACCATGCTGACCGAGCGGGGCCACCGGGTGGCGGTGCTCGCGGTGGACCCGTCCTCGACGCGCACCGGCGGCTCGATCCTGGGCGACAAGACCCGGATGGAGCGCCTCGCGGTGGACCCGCACGCGTTCGTCCGCCCCTCCCCCAGCGCGGGCACGCTGGGCGGGGTGGCGAAGGCGACCCGCGAGTCCATCGTGGTCATGGAGGCGGCCGGATACGACGTGGTCCTGGTGGAGACGGTCGGCGTCGGCCAGTCGGAGACCGCGGTCGCCGACATGGTGGACTCCTTCCTGCTGCTCACCCTGGCCCGCACCGGCGACCAGCTCCAGGGCATCAAGAAGGGTGTGCTGGAGCTGGCCGACGTGATCGCCGTCAACAAGGCGGACGGTCCGCACGAGAAGGACGCGCGAGCTGCGGCGCGTGAACTCGCGGGCGCACTGCGCCTGATGCACGGCAAGGACGCCTTCTGGACCCCGCCCGTGCTGCACTGCAGTGCCCGGGAGGCGAGCGGACTGGACACGGTGTGGGAACGCCTTGAGCAGCATCGCGCCCTGCTGGACTCCACGGGCCGGCTGACCGCCAAGCGCCGTGACCAGCAGGTGCGTTGGACCTGGGCGATGGTGCGCGACGAGCTGCTCGGCCGGCTGCACGCGGATCCCGACGTCAGGCGCATCGCACCGGATCTCGAACAGGAGGTCAGGGACGGCTCGTTGACGGCGACCCTGGCGGCGGACCGGATTCTGCGGGCCTTCGAGAAGCGGAACGGGACGCTGTGACAGCCCTGTGACCGGAAGAGTGGCTTCCACCACAGCCGGTGGGGGCCGCTCCTGGTCGACTCGCCGGATGCGCGGATCATCAGCAGGTGCGGGAGTGCTCGCTCTTCTGGCTCTCGCCGGGTGCGGCACCGGCGAGCCCGGCGCGGGCGGGGCGCGGCCGGAGTCCCTCTGCCCCTCCAGGGCCCCGCGCTACGGGGAGGTCCCGCGCGAACGCGCCACGGCCACGGCAGACGCCCCGCGCCCGCCGGGCACGCCCACGCCGGTCCCGTCCGGCACGGGGACCGGCCGGGACGGGGTACGGATCACCAGGCTGTACGCCGGTGCGGTCGACGGGGAGGGCGTCTGCCGGCCGAGTTCCCTGACGGCGGAGTTCGAGGTGACCAACCCGGCCGCGCACGACATGACGTACACGGTCGTCCTCGACGCCAAGGGGTACACCGGGGCGAGCCGGGTCGTGGGGCCGGTCGGGCCAGGGAGGACCGTGCACACACGGGTGGCGATGGCCCCGGGCTACGGGGACACCTCGGGCGGCACCAGCGTGTCGCTCCTGTCGGTGCGCAGCGTCCCGAGCGCCGAAATTCCGGCCCCGGGCGGCCCCTGCCCCGCGTCAGGGGTGCGGGTGTACGCCGACGAGGGGGACGCGGCGATGGGGTTGCGCGTGGTGGGTCTGCACCTGGAGAACTGCGGCAAGGAGCCGTACGCGGTTTACGGCCGGCCGGAGCTGGAGATCCTCGACGCCGGGCACGAGCGCGTCGAAGGGGTGAAGGTACTGCCCTCCGCCGAGGTCGCCCAGCTCGGAGGTCCACCGGATGTGGCCCGCCCCCTCACCCTGCGGCCCGGCGAGCACGCCCTGTCCGGCATCGTCTGGCGCAACACGGTGGAAGCCGTCGACGGCGCCGTGAACGCCCCCTACCTCCGCGTCCGTGCCAGGGCGGGCGCCGCGCCGGTGACGGTGACACCGGAACTGGACCTCGGGACAACGGGCAGACTGGGGGTCCAGGCTTGGCGGAAGCAGGAGTGAGACGCCTTCCGCCTTTTCGGAAGGGGACGTGGTGGAGGACATCGCCTACGCCGACAAGGGGCGGCCCTCGCCGCACGCGCTGACCGGTGCCGGGGTCGCCGTGACCGACGCGGCGGGCCGGCTGCTGCTCGGCTGGTCGAAGAAGCGCGGGGTGTGGGAGCTGCCGGGCGGCAAGAACGACGCCGGGGAGGGCTTCGCGGAGGCCGCCGTACGGGAGTTGGCCGAGGAGACCGGGCTGCGGGCCGAGGCGGAGGACGCGCGGCTGCTGGCGCTGCTGATGGACTCCGCGCACGGCGTCCCGCGTGTGACGGCGGCGGTGCGGGTGAGCGCCTTCAAGGGTGAACCGAGCGTGCGGGAGCCTGAGTTGATCGACCGCTGGGAGTGGCACGATCCGGCGGCGCTGCCCCGGCCGCTGTTCACGCCGAGCGCGCACGTCATCGACACGGTGTGGCCGGGTCTGCTGACGGGGCTGCCGCCGGTGCACCGGTATCCGCTGGCGGGAGCCTGAGGGCTGTCCCGTGATCCCCGGTGGATCCGGGCGCGGCGGCAGACGCGGTGCATCGCAAGGCCGAGTGTCGTCCTCATGCCGGGCGCAGTCGGTCCAGTTCCCGGCTGATCGCGTCCCGCAGCTCGTCGTGGAGCGGGCCGAGCCTGAAGCGTTCGTCGCTCCACCGGTCGTGCGGATGGAGCCACACCGGTTTGCCCACCAGCTCGGCCGGCTCCCACTCGTAGCGCGGCCAGACGTGCGCGTGCAGGAACGGTTCGGTGTTCCCGAGGATCTCCAGGTTGACCCGGCGGAAGGCCGGGTCCAGCCTCCGGCAGGCACGCTCGACCGCCTCGCCGAGCCGGTCCATGTCGGACAGGAACGACAGCCGCTTCGCCCTCGGCAGGTCCGGCAGACGCTGCACGCCGGGCTCGTCGACGAGCAGGACCGAGTAGCCGGGCAGGAACTGTACGTCCCCGATCACCGCGAACCCCGCCGTCAGCCGTCGGAGCACGGTCGGGTTCTCGCCCCGCAGCGCGGTCCCGATCCGGTCCGTCCTCCAGTCATCGGTCATGGCGGGAACCTATCTCCCGGACCGTGCGGGGAGTACCAGGCCGTCCGCGCGCGACCAGGGCCTTCCGTTCGGATCAGGCCGGGCCGGTCACCGGCCCCCGCGAGCCCGGCATGATCCAGAAGGAGGGGGCCGGGCCCTGCCGCTCGCCGGAAGCGGGGCGGCAGGGCTCGTCCTCATCCGCTCAGGACTCGACGGTCAGTACCAACTTGCCCGTGACCCGCCCGGTGTCGCCCACCTCGTGCGCCTTGGCCGCCTCCGCGAGCGGATAGACGCCCTCGATGTGCGCTCGCAGCGCACCGGATGCGGCCAGCCCGGCGACCGCCTTCATCCCCTCGTGGTCCGCCTCGACGAGCAGCGTCTCCACCCGCACGCCCCGGGCCTCCGCCTTGGCCGCCTCGTCCGGATCGGCGCCGGGCAGCAGGGAGACGAGCACGCCCCCGGGCCGCAGCACCTCCAGCGAGCGTTCCCGGGTCTCGCCGGAGATGGTGTCCAGCACCATGTCGACGTCGCTCACGGCGTCCCGGAAGTCGACGGAGCGGTAGTCGACGACCTCGTCCGCCCCGAGCGACCGCAGGAACTCGTGCTTGGGCTCGCTCGCGGTGCCGATGACGTACGCCCCGAGGGACTTGGCGATCTGCACCGCGAGGTGGCCGACGCCTCCGGCGGCGGCGTGCACCAGCACCCGCTGGCCAGGCTGGACGTCCGCCGTGTCCACCAGCGCCTGGTAGGCCGTGAGCGCGGCGAGCGGCAGCGCGCCCGCCTGGACGTGGTCGATGGACTCGGGCTTGTGGGTGAAGGCGCGGGCCGGACCCTTCACGTACTCGGCGTGGGCGCCTACGCCGTACGGGTAGGGCAGCATGCCGAAGACCTCGTCGCCGGGCTTGAACAGGGTCACGCCGTAGCCGACCTCCTCGACGACGCCCGAGACGTCCCAGCCGAGGACGAGGGGGAGCCGGTCGAGGAAGAGACTCTCGGAGCGGTGCTTCCAGTCGGTGGGATTGAGCCCGGCGGCACGGACGGCGATCACGATCTCGCTCAGGCCCGGGGTCGGGCGGGGCAGCTGGGTCTCCTTGAGGACGTCGGGGGTTCCGTACTCGTCCTGGCTGATGGCGCGCATGGTGGCGTTGTTCGTCATACGTCCAGGTTCACCCGGGACGGGCCGACGTACCATGGCATGAATGCCATCTTTCAACGGGATCGTGCCATGACCACTCCGCACCGCGTCGTCGTCCTCGCCCTGGACGGGGTCTACGCCTTCGAGCTGGGCATTCCCAGCCGCGTCTTCGGTTCGGCCGGGGGCCGCTACGAAGTACTGACCTGCTCGGCCGACGGCGGGCCGGTCGCCACCAACTCCGACTTCTCGGTAGCGGTCGGGCACGGGCCCGAGGCGCTGGCGACGGCGGACACGGTCGTCCTCGTGCCGTTCGACGTCTCCCTGGTCCAGCGCGGCCTGCCCCCGAAGCTGGAGGCGGCACTCGCGGCCGTACCGCCCGGCACCCGCATCGTCTCCATCTGCACCGGCGCCTTCGTTCTGGCGGCCGCCGGACGGCTCGACGGCCGGCGCGCGACCACCCACTGGGCCCTCGCGGACACCTTCCGCGCCTGGTTCCCGTCGGTCGACCTCGACCCGGACGTGCTGTTCGTGGACGACGGCGACCTGCTGACCTCGGCGGGCGCGGCCTCGGGGGTCGACGTGTGCCTGCACGTCGTGCGGCAGGACCACGGCGCGGCCGTCGCCAACGACGTGGCCCGCGAGTGCGTCGTCCCGCCGTGGCGGGACGGCGGGCAGGCGCAGTACATCCAGCGCCCGGTGCCCGAGGAGCAGGCCAGCGGCACCTCGGCCACCCGCCAGTGGGCGCTGGAGCGCCTGCACGAGCCGCTGTCGCTGGCCGAACTGGCCGGGCACGCCCGGATGAGCCTGCGCACCTTCGCGCGGCGGTTCAACGAGGAGGTCGGTACGAGTCCGGGGCGCTGGCTCATCCAGCAGCGCGTCGCCCGCGCCCGGCACCTCCTGGAGACCACCGACCTCGCCGTGGACGACCTCGCCGCGCAGGTCGGCTTCGCCACCGGGACCTCACTGCGCGAGCATCTGCACGCGGCGATCGGGGTGACCCCGCTGGCATACCGGCGGACGTTCCGGGGAGTCGGGGTGGAGTAGACGTCCCCGCAGGTCAGGGCTGCTCGGCTTCATCGCCACCCCGAGGGGCACCCGTCTACAGTCGAACGGGGAGCCGCTGCCCCCCGGATCCCGGAGCGTTTGGAGAGACCTCATGTCGAAGATCCTTTTCGTGATGACCGGCGCCGACCACTGGACGCTGGCCGACGGCACCCGGCACCCGACCGGCTTCTGGGCCGAGGAGGCCGTCGCGCCGTACGAGGCGTTCAAGAAGGCCGGTGACGAGGTGGTCGTGGCCACCCCGGGCGGGGTCGTCCCGACTGTCGACAAGGGCAGCCTCGCGCCGGAGGTCAACGGCGGCCAGGAGGGCGCCGACCGCGTCGCCGCCGCGCTTGAGGCCGCGCCCGAGTTCAAGCACCCGGTCAAGCTGGAGGACGTGGATCTCGACGGCTACGACGCCGTCTTCTACCCCGGCGGCCACGGCCCCATGGAGGACCTCGCGGTGGACGCCACCTCCGGCCGGCTGCTGGTCGACGCCCTCGACTCCGGCAAGCCGCTCGCGGTCGTCTGCCACGCCCCGGCCGCGCTGCTCGCGGCGACCCGGCCGGACGGCGGCAACGCCTTCGCGGGCTACCAGGTCACCGGGTTCTCCAACGCCGAGGAGGCGCAGGCCGGTTTCGCCGACAAGGCCAAGTGGCTGCTGGAGACGCGGCTCGCCGAGGCGGGCATGGACGTGCAGGTGGGAGAGCCGTGGGCGCCGAAGGTCGTGATCGACCGGAACCTGCTCACGGGGCAGAACCCGGCGTCCTCCGCGCCGCTGGCGCAGGAGGTCCTCAAGCGGCTGGGCTGAGGAACCCGCTCAGGCGCCGGCCGCCTCCCGGCTGATGCGCTCGAACTGCGCGCCCATCGCCCCGGAGAGCGCCTGAGCCGCCGAGAGGGGGCGGACCATGACGGTGAAGTCGTCGATCCGCCCCTCCTCGTCGAAGTGCAGGAAGTCGCAGCCCTGGATCTCCCGGCCGTCGACCGTGGCCGTGAAGACGAAGGCGTGGTCCCGCCCGCCCGGATCGGCGATCTCCTTCACGTACCGGAAGTCCTCGAACACCCGCAGAACGCCGCGCAGGATCGCGGCGGTGATCGCCTTGCCCGCGTAGGGCTTGAAGGCGATGGGGCTGGTGAAGACGACGTCCTCCGCGAGGAGTGCCTCGACGGCGTCGGTGTCGCGGTTCTCCACGGCGGCGCGGAAGGGATGCACAGGGTGCTCCTTACTCAACAAGTTGAATAGGTGTGTCGGAGAGTAGGGTGAGAACGTGACCCTGCGCAATGCGGTGATGGCCACCCTCCTGGAGGGCGAGGCATCCGGCTACGACCTGGCCAAGGGCTTCAACGCCTCGGTGGCCAACTTCTGGACGGCGACACCGCAGCAGCTCTACCGCGAGCTGGACCGGATGGCACGCGAGGGACTCGTCAGTGCGCGAGTGGTGCGCCAGGACCGCCGTCCCGACAAGCGTCTCTTCTCCCTCACCGACGCCGGCCACGACGCCCTGCGCGCCCACCTCGCCGACCCCATCACCCGCCCCACCGCCATCCGCGACGGCCTCCTGGTCAAGGTCAGTTGCGCCGACATCGGTGAACTCGCCCCCGTCCAGGCCGACATCACGGCCCACATGACCTGGGCCCGCGGCAAACTGGCACGCTACGAGCGCCTGCGCGAGCGGCTGTTGAACGGCCGCACGGAGGACGAGTACCTGACGGAGGCGGATCGCGTGGGCCCCTACCTCACCCTGCTGCGCGGCATCGCCTTCGAGGAGGAGAACCTGCGGTGGGGGGAGCTGGCACTGCGCGTGCTGACGGCACGCTCCTCGTGAACCCCCTGCCGCCGAAACCCCGTCGGAGGGTTTCGGCGGTGTCCGCACGGAGGTCTAGGACCTGTCCTCGGCGAGCACCCTCAACTCGGCCAAGTCCTCTTCATTCAAGTCGAGTTGTTCCGCAGACTTCAGCAGCGCGGCGATCTCGTCCCCCCGGTTCCGGTCTGCGAGGAACTGCGCGTAGTAGACGTACGCGGTCTCGTCCTGGTGGGCGAGGGCCTCGCGGAAGTGGTGGTCGGCCTGGGACCAGTGCTCCAACTCCTCATGCAGAAGAGCGAGGTTGAGGTAGGCGCTGGTCTCGCCGTCCTCCTTCGCCGCGGCCTCGTAGTGACGTACGGCCTCCTCGGGGGCGCCGGTGTCGGCCAGGTGGAGGGCGTAGGCGAAGTGGGCGCCGGTGACCTCCTCGGCGAGGGCCTCGCGGAGGTGGGTGCGGGCCGACTCCAGGTCGTCCAGGGCGTGTTCGGTCTCACCGAGCACGGCCAGTACGGAACGGTGCCCGGCGTCCAGCGCCTGCTTCAGCCAGGGCAGCGCCTCCTCGTACTTCTCCTCGTCCGCGAGGAGGCGGCCGAGATTGCCGGCCGCCATGGTGTCGCCGCGATCGACGGCCCGGCGGAGCAAGTCGGTCGCCTCGTCCAGCCGTTCGTCGTCCTCGCTGAGGAAGGCGCCGTAGTCGTTGAGGGCGCGGGGGTTGTCGTCGACGAGCGCCTGCCGGTAGTACTCCTCGGCCTGCTCGCGGTCCCCCAGTTCGTCGGCCAGGACGGAGGCGATCATCAGGGTGACGTCCCGGCCCCGGTCCGCGGCCGACCGGAGTGCCGCCAACGCCTCCTTGGGCCGCTCGAGTTCGACCAGCAGCTCGGCGAGAGCCTCGTAGGCGGCGGGGTTGCCGCCCTGCGCCTCGGCCTCGACGGTCTCCAGCGCGGCGTCGATGTCGCCCCACTCGGAGACGAGGTCGAAGATCCTCTCCGCCACCTCGTCGTCCGGACGGTTCCAGGCCCGCAGATAGAGGGAGAGGGCGGCGGCACGGTCACCGGCCACGAGGCGCTGCGCGGCCTCGACGGCCAGGTTGCTTTCTGTCATGGGAACATCTTCCCGGACCACCGGGGGACTTCTCACCGCCGCCCCCGCCCAGGCCTCGTCCGACCAGAGGGGACGGCGGCGCAGTCCGCGCCGGCGGGCGCTCAGCCGGGGATCAGCACGGGCTTCTGAGGAAGGCCGCCGTCCTTGTCACAGCGGAGTTCCCTGGCCATGGCCAGGGAGAAGGAGTGGGCCACGGTGGCATAGGCGTTTTTCAGGGCCTTTATGTTGTCCTGGGGATCTCGGGGCATGCCCCAGTACTCCACGCCGATGGCGATGTGGGCCACACTCGACGAGTCGAGCAACCTCGGGCTTCGGCAGGCGAAGAAGACATACGCCTTTTCCGTTGCCGCATCGGTGCGCTCCCCCATCTTCAGCACGGTGAACTTCGGTGCCGGCGCACCCGTGGGGGCGCTGTCTTCCAGGCTCCAAGTGATTCTGAGCTGAAAGTTCGGCGTACCGATGGCCGTGAAGATGCGGCAGGCGTCCTCTCGGCCGACGCCGATGGACGGAAACGTGAAAGCAAGCTCCTTCGCGGCCTGCGCGACGGTGTACTTGTCCCCCGAAGCCTCGAACCGCGACGACCCGGTGATCACCTTCAACGCCTTCGACGCGTCGTCGGAGATGGCACGGCCGCCGCACAGTCGTGTCCCCGCGACGACCTTGTAGTCCTTAGGGAGGCCGTCCTTGTCCTCGTCACCGCTACAACCCGTGGCCCCGAGTAGCAGCGAGCCGACCGCGGCCGCGACAATCAGTCTCCTGCGTACCGACCTGCTATTGAACACTTTTCGCATCCTTACGTGCCCTCGGCAGTCCGCCGACATCAGCCGGTCTCCGGGTCGTTGCCCTGCTGCTTCGCCCGGTCGTTGCCGACCCCATAGCCGATCAGCATCGATTCGAGCAGGTCCTCCCGGAAGCGACTGTCCCTGCCCATGCCGTGAAGGGCCAGGAAATCCTTGGCAGGGGCCTCGGCCATGCTCTCGCCGGCGGAGTAGATCTTGGTCTTCTCGTCGCGGGTGAGATCCTCGAACTTCTCCTTGTGCTCATCCACCGAGTTGTCGGCGGCGTCGCCGACCACCTGTCCTATGACCTGCTCGACAGCACCGCTGGCGGTGTCGGTCGCGAGCGGGATGAGTACCGCGGCCGCGCCCACCGCCGCCGTCGCGGGCAGGAAGGCGACGCCCGCCGCGAGGCCGGCCGTGGCTCCGAACTCGACCCAGCCGGCCCGTTTGGCGACCGCCTTCTCGTAGTCCTCGTGGGTCTTGAGGTTCGTGGCCTCGACCTGGTCGGCGCGGGACTGGTCGAGCATGCCCTGCACCTCGGCGCCGGTACGCACGGTGGCCCTGGCAGCGCCTTCGCTGATCTTCCCGTCCGGTCCTACCGTCTCCTCGAGCGCGCTGCGGGTGTAGACCTGCTCCGCCGCCGAGACCGTCGCGTAGGCGTCCGGGTGCTGACCCAGCGTGCTGAGGAAGCCCCGTACGACGCTGCGCCCGTTCCCGTCCGCCGTGTCCGCGAAGTCGAGATGCCCGTCCGGATTCCTGCCCGGCGCGAACACGCTCTCCGGATCGTTCTTGTCCAGGGCCCAGTTGATGTCGTCGATGTAGCCGGCGCCCATGGTGCCCAGGCTGTCGGCCATCGCCTCGTGATGCTTCTTCAGCAGTTCGGGGTCGGCTCCGTACTTCTCCATGACCTTCTGCATGATCGCGGCGTTGTCCGCGTCCCGCACCACGTGGGTGTCCGGGTGCCCGGCCGGGTAGCCGAGGGTCGCCGCCTCCAGGGCGTGGCCGAGAGCGTCGGGCATCTGGTCGAGCGACGCCTTGAGCTCCTTCGGATCGAGCGAGTTGACGTCCGGGAAGGACTCCCACTTCTCGTTGCCGAAGAAGTCGAGGTAGTTGCCGATCGCCTCGCCGTCCTTGTTCTTCCCGAGGTCGGCCGTGGCGCCCTGCCGCACCGTGCCGTCCTCGTTGTACGCGGTCGGCGGGTCGGCGAAGAAGTGCTTCGCCGCGTCGGGGCTGTTGCCGAGGGCTTCGAGCATGGCGGTGGCCGGGTCGTAGCCGGCTCCGTTCACACCGGAGGGGTTGAACGGGTTCTTGAACGGACTGTTCACCATCTTGTTCTCGGCGAACATGTAGGGGTCCTTCTGGTGCAGCTGCGCCACGTGTTCGGCGATCGGGTTGAGGAACCTGGCGTCGTAGTTCCCGTACCGCATGATGCCGCCGAGGAGCTGGTAGCCGAACGGCCCGCCGTAGTCGTGCTTGGCCAGCGGAATGCGCTCCGTACCCAACTTGCGCAGGTCCGGACCCCACTTGTCGGTGAACTCCTTGTCGTGGGAGGCGGTGGCCAGGTTGAGGCCGAGGTTCCTCTGGAGCTCCTGCACGTCCTTCAGACGCTCCGGGTCGACCTTGGTGTAGTCGTACGTGTCCGTGGCGAGCTGGCCGAAGAACGCGAGTGACCTCTCGGGGCCGAGCTTCCCGTAGAAGTCCTTGGCGAACTCCGCCGACGAACTGTTGTCCTTCAACAGCTCGTTGAGCTGCTGGAGTTCGGCGTGGGTGAGGTCCCGGCCCTTGGCCGCGAGAGCGGCGGCGCGGGCGGCCTCCTCCTGGTCCAGCTTGGTGTACGTGGGGGCGCTGAAGTCCTTGCGGTCGGTGACGTTGGCCTCGAGCGTGTTCCTGAGGGCGACGTCGGTGTCGTTGCAGTTGTCGACGATGAGGTCGATCCTCTTCTGCCACGACTCGATGCTCTGCCTCTCCTGCTGGAGAAGGTCGCTGTAGTCGGGGTCGTGCCGCGCGCCGGAGATCTCGGACACCGGGTGCCGCGCCGTGACCTTGCCGCGGCCGTCCACGCGGATGCCGGCCGCGGGCCCCTCGTGGTCACGGATGCCGATCAGGTCGTCCTTGGCCTTCTTGATGGCCGCGTGACCCTCTTCCAGGATCAGCTTCACGCCCTTGGCCTCGGCCGCGGCGTCCGCGAACTCCTTGACCGTCTTGCCGATGAACGCCCTGGTGACCCCGGCGTTGACGCCCTCCCAGTCCGCCTTGTCCGCCTTCGCCTTCATGCCGTCGGCGGCGTCCTCGGCGAGCTTGTCCAGCTTCCCCGCCATCTCCGACCAGTCGTCGGCAGCGGCCTTCAGCTTCGCCACCGGGGCGTCGATGATGTCCTCGTACTTCAGCATGCCGTGCGCTCCCCCGAGCCCTATTTCATGTCTTGAGTGAGCACGGAGATCCGCGTCAACTCGCCCGTGATCCTCACCTCGTCCGCAGCGTGCCGCGCCTTGCTGTAGTCGAGGTGGTTCGAAATCTGCGCGCAGGAGTCCAGCAGGGTCTTCAGGTGTGTCTTCCAGAAGTCGTGCACCTTCAGCACGGCGGAACCGCTGACGAAGTTCCCGTTGGTCAGCGCCGTGGCTGCGTCGAATGTGGACGCCCGGGCGATGTCGCCCTCCTTGCCCATCCGGCCCAGCAGGTCGTACGCGTCATTGCCGACGGCGCCGAGATCGTCCCGGTTGACCACGAGGTCGTACCCGCCGCCGGCCCCGCCGCCCTCGGCCGGAACACTGTTGAGCCGCACGGCGGTCCGCTCGGCCGCCGCCGCACGCATCTGTGCCCACTCCTGCTCGAACGCCACTGCTTCCCCCAAGTCCCTCCGGGCCGGCGCCCACCATATCCACGGTGCCGTCGGCCCGATCAAGTCCCCCGCACGATGACGGGACGAGGCAGGGCGTCGCCCGCGTGAGCGGCCGAAACCCTGCCTCGCAGGACGAAGTGGTGTTCGGGGCGGGTCAGGACGGCGGCTGGAGCACCGAGTCGACCACGTAGATGGTGGCGTTCGCCGCCTTGATGTTGCCGCAGACGATGTTCGCCTTGCCGTTGACCTTGAAGTCGCTGCCTGACCCGGAGGTGGTCAGCTTGGCGCCCTCCAGCGTGGTGAAGGAGCCGTTGGACAGCTGATCGGGCGTGATCTGCTTGTCCACGACGTGGTAGGTCAGGACCTTCTTCAGCTGTCCCTCGTTGCTCAGGAGCGAGGAGAGCTGGGAGGTGGTCACGTTCTTGAACGCCTCGTTGTTCGGCGCGAAGACCGTGACGGCGGACTTGCCGTTCAGGGCCTCGGTGAGATGCGCCCGGACGGCCGCCGAGACGAGCTGACTCAGCTGCGGGTAGGCGGCCGCGGCGTCCACGACCTTGTCCTTGGCCGTGTCGGCCTTCTGGGAGAGCGCCGAACAGCCCGACCCGAAGGTTCCCGAGGGGCTGGGGGACGCGTCCTGCGCGCTGCTCTGGGATGTGAGAGCACCGAGCGCGAGCGGAATGGCGGCCAGAGTGGCTCCGGTGATCCTGACCGTGTTCATGCGGGTGAGCCTCATCGCAACTCCCTCCCAAGGAGGTGTGAGCGCCGGAAGGCGGCTTGCGGGAAAGTCCCGCGCTGCCGGGCGGGTTGGGGGCCTGCACGGCCACGCCCTGGGCGGCTCTGCCCAGTCCCACGTCAGGATAGGCAGCGCGGGCTGAGGGCCGCATCTCGATACGCGGTACATGCCGTCCCACCTGGGGCAATGACGCGAACCTGCCCTCTCCGCACCCACCGCTCCGGCGCCTTCCGGAGCCGTTTCGCCACTCCAGGGTGCGGCGCGGCGAGGACCGGTCGGCGGTGGACGGCCGAGGCGGGTGGACGAAGGCGGCAGGACGAACCGTGCGTCTGCGGGAGGGTGACCTTCAGGCGGCGGGGCCGCCGGCCGTGTGCCGCAGGTGCGCGTCGATGAGGGCGAAGGTGGCCTCGGGCTGTTCCACGTGCGGAAGGTGGCCCGCGCCCCGGATCACCTCCAGGCGGCCGTCGCCGAAGGCACGCGCGTACGCCGCCCCGTAGGCGGGGGTCACCACGCGGTCGCTCTCGCCCCACAGCAGCAGGGCAGGGCACTCCACGGCGGCGAGCCGTCCGAGCAGTTCCGGGTCGTGCATGTACGGGTCGCCGGCGAGGACGTGCATGGTGGTGCGGTTGGCCTGCCGCAGAGCCAGCTGGGCGGGCGGCAGTCCGGCGGGATCCGCGTAGAACCGGTCGGGCTCGTGCCAGGAGTGCTCGGCGAGGGCACGGGCGTCCATGGCGAAGAAGTCGGCGATCGGCGCGTCAGGGACGTGTACGCCGACGGCGTCCAGGAGGACGAGGCCGGTTACGAGGCCCGCGGTGTCGCGGACCGCCATCTCGGCGGCGATCCAGCCGCCCAGCGAGGAGCCGACGACCAGGACGTCGGACAGCCCGCGGTCGCGCAGGAGCCGCAGATATACCTGGGCGAGTTCGCCGATGCCGCTGATGCGCTCGGGGCGATGGGTGCCGTCCCAGCCCGGGTGGACGGGTGTGAGGGTGTGTGCGGCACCGGACAGGTGCGCGGCGAGTCCCGCGACCGTGGCTGGCCCTCCGCCGCCGTGCAGGACGAGTACGGGCCGGCCGGCGCCGGCCTCGGTCAGGGTGAGGTTCAGGTCGGCGTACTGGTCCGCCGTGAAGTCCGTGGTGGTCATGACAGGACTCTAACTAAAGATGTTTATATAAGCTAGCTGTGTTGTCCCGTAGGATTCTCGAATGCATGACGAACTGCAACGACTCGGGCGCGCCGTGAAGCTGGTCCAGTACCGGCAGCACCGCGCGCTGGACGGCGCCTTGGCCGCGGCCGGGACGACACTGGCCCAGTGGGACGCCCTGCGGGCGATCGGGCGCCGTCCGGGAGCGTCGGCCCGCGAGCTGGCCGCTGCGACCTTCCAGAGCGAGCAGGCCTTCGGCGCGCTCGTCGGCCGGCTGGTCGCCCGGGAGCTGGTCGAGCGCAGGCCGGGGCACGGCCGCCGCATCGAGCACCGGCTCACCCAGGGGGGCGAGAGCACGCTGGCCGCGGGCCACCGGATCGCGGACGAGGTGCTGGCCTCGTGCTTCGCGCCCCTGTCCGACGCGGAGCGGTCGGCCCTGCTCGCGCTGCTCGGACGACTGACGGGACCGGCGGATCAGGACGGCGCGTCACGGTGACCGCACGAGGGAGTCGCGGAGCCGCGTCTCCGCCGCCGGCCCGGGGCCGTCATGGCGGACGCCTCTGACGACCGGCACGGCGGGGGCCGCGCCGCGGGCGGGGCGCACGGGTCGTCGGGGTCCGGACTCAGGCGGTCGCCGTTACGGCCCGGAACGCCCGAGGACGGACTCGCCACAGCGAGGCCATGACGCCGGAGACCGGCGCGGAACAGGGCGTATCCGCACCGGCGGGGTCAGCTCCGCGGACGCACAGCGGGCCGCCCGGGGTGTGGGCTACTTCCCCACGCCGACCCTCTCGTTGTCGAGGAGCGCGGTGTGTGTGGCGGCGGTGATCATCAGAAAGATCAGCAGAAGCCCGGGCACCGGGCTGTCGTCCTTCGTGTCCGGGCTGATCGTGTACGCGGTCAGGAACACGGCCGCCTCTCCGACGACGTAGGTGACGGCCAGCCACGGCTTCACCACGCCCTTGGCGGCGGCGACCACGAACGGGACGGCAGCAGCGAGTCCGAGGGTGACGAGGGGCACCAGCGTCCACACGATCTTCGCGCCGATGTTGCGGAACATGCGCGGACGGACGGGGACCAATGGCTGGTCGAAGTAGGGGTTGCCGGCCAAAACGCTCTCCTCTGCCGCTGGGCGGATGTCAGGCAGCTTGCCGCGACCGGGGCCGGCTGTCACACGTTCCGCGGAAAGGGAGGGAGCGGGTTCGGGCGGCGGACCGCCGGACGGGCGGTCATGTCGCCGCAGGCACAGTGGAGCAGAGCGTCGCGCGAAAGTCACGACCCCGCGGATGCGGTCCTCTCCCGGGGTTCGTGCCCTCCTCCCTCCCGTGACCGCGGAAGCAGACCGCACCCGGTCCTGCGGGCGCCTGGTTCGGCGGTCCGCGGAGCGGGTGCGGTCAGGGGATCTCGCGGTCCGGCGGTCCCGCCCTGGCGGGACCGCCGATGAGGCGCCCTGTCACCGGTGGGGCGCGAAGCCGACGAAGGAGCCGGGCACTTCGCGGTGCTCAGGTGCCCGCCTGCTCGTCGCCGGCGTGCCGGATCAGGTGTAGGGCAGCCGGAGGATCGCCCGGTCCCCGGTGCCGAGGCTGCTGGGGGCGTTGCCCAGGGCGTTCCAGACCTTGACCTGAACGGTTCCGTTCTTCAGGTCGCAGAGGGCGCCGTCGGCCGTGGCCTGTCCGGCTCCCTCGGTGTAGTGCTCCCAGCCGGGCAGCGGGTCGGTGGCGAAGTACCGGTAGGTCTCCACGCGGTCCCACTTTCCGCTGCCGCCGCAGTCGTACGACACCTGCATCTGGACTCCGTTGCCCACCGCGTTCTTCGCGTCCACAAAGAGATCGAACCGAGTGGTGCCACCGGCGTACTTCAGGTCCAGTCCGGAAGCGGTGAACGTCAGGGGCTTGTACGGGGTGCCGTCGTGGTTGACACCGTCGGCCGGCGCCACGGTCACACTGTCCGCGTTTCCAGCCGTACCACTCAGCGTCCCGTCCCCGCCCAGGTACAGCGTGGGCGACGAACCCGCGCCACCGGTGGGAGTGGGAGTGGGAGTGGGGGACGAGGTCGGGGTGGAGGTCGGGGTCGGGGTCGGGGTCGGGGTCGGAGTAGGGGTGGACCCGGTACCGCCGGGCGCGCTGCCGCCGCTCCATGTGTGGGCGCCTGCCGTGACCGTCTTCCCGGCGGGTACCTGCACGGTGGTTCCGTCGGAGAAGTGCACGGCGGTGTCGGTGCCGGTGATGTTGGCGGCGACGTAGGTGCGTTCGCCGTTCTTGACGAAGGCCGCGGTCAGCGGGCTGTCGGCGGTGATGCTGGTGTCGACGGTGCCCAGTGCGGCGAGATTGCGGATCCAGTGGAAGGTGTGGGCCTTGCTCTCACCCTCCTCCGAGGCGAAGGAGTTGTCGGCGCGGAAGTCGGCCAGGGCCGCGTCCGCGTCACCGAGGGCCCGGTACTCGTACCAGATGTCGGGCCAGATGCCGGGCCGGGTCTTGCCGGACTGGTCGAGCATCTCCTGGTAGTTGGCCCTGACATAGGCCGGGTCGTCACCGAGGTAGAGGTGCCCGCCGGTCACCGGCAGCAGGTTGATGCCCTGGATCTGCTCGGGGGCGCTGGAGAACCAGGTGGAGTAGGCGCCGCCGTTGCTCCACACCATGCCGACCTCCTTGTGCGGGAAGTCGCCGGGGTATACCTGGTCATGGGTGTCGAACCAGTAGTCCTCGATGGCCGCGGCCTGGGTGGTGTACATGTAGATTCCGGCGTCGCGGACCGCCTTGTTCCCCGTCGCGACGCCCCACTGGATGAGCGCGTTGTCGAAGTTCATCCCCTCGGACGAGGACTCCTGGTTGTTGCCCGCGGCGAACGAGCCGTGGCCGGAGGCCCAGTCGTGGCCGGCGTAGATGTCGAAGTCCCGCAGGTAGGGAAAGCGGCTGTCGGCGCGGTCGTAGTTGTTGGCGTCCCGGATGAGCTGGTCGACCATGCCGCCGTAGTGGTCGGCGTCCGCCCAGGCGGGATCGAACCTGGCGAGGGTCGCGGCGGCGGCGACGAAGTAGCCGTAGTGGAAGTGATGGTCGTTCAGCTCCTGATCGGACCCGTAGGAGGCCGGATAGCCGATCAGGGTGCCCCAGTTGCGGTCGTAGTAGAACAGATGACCCGACTTCCCCGACGACGCGGTGAACCAGTCCGTCAGCTTGGTCCTGATCGCGGACAGGGCGGCGTCGCGCACGTCGGTCTTGCCGGTCTGGTCGGCGATCTCCGCCAGGCGCGCGGCGCGTCCGAGGCCCTTGCCGGTCCAGTAGGTGTCGTCGGTCTGCTGCCTGGTGGGGTCGGACTTCTCCGCGTTCAGGTAGTTCTGCAGGGTGGTGGCGTCGGCCCCGGAACTGTCGGCGACGGCCGGCACCTCGGGGAGCACACCGTGGAAGACCATCGACGTCGTGAAGGAGCGGATGCCGGCGAGCACCTTCAGCGGACCGCGCGAGGAGACGTACTTCTGCGGCAGCGGGCTGCCGTCGGCCAGGTTGCGCCACTGGTGCGGCATCAGCGCCGCGACCGTCTCCTTGCCGCTCCCTTCCATGGCGGTGGTCGTGTAGCCGTACTTCGTCGTGACGGTGCTGCTCGCCTCGTCGTAGGAGTACGACACCGCGGTCCCGGTGACGTGGTTGTAGGCGTACTTGGCGTACTCGTCCGCCAGCGCCGCCCGGTCGGCGGCCGAGGTGGACGTCGTGGTGGGCAGCACCGCGATCGAGAAGTAGTCCTTGCCGCCGAGCGAGGAGGTGAAGGTGGTGCCGGAGCCGTCGACCGACCAGGTGGCGCCGCTCGGGGCGAAAGCCACGTAGTCGTGCCCGGCGATGGTGTAGCCCAGCATCGGACCCGTGCGGGACCAGACGTCGGCCGTCGCGCCGGACGCCACCTTGATCTGAGCGTCGCCGCCGGTCGCCCGGAAGTACGCGAAGGGCAGACCGGAGCCGATGGTCGCCCGCAGTTTGTGCGCTCCGTCGCTCAGGACGGGGCTGACGGTCCAGTCGCTCCAGTCGTCGACCTTCACCTCGGGGGCGCCCAGGCCGGCCACTCCGGCGACGAAGTCCTCGGCGTAGTTGAAGTGGTACTCCCCCACGCCCTTGGCGCTGCCGGAGATCGCCGGCTTGGTGCTGTAGGAGACACCCAGCCCGCCCGACTGCGCGCGGAATCCGAGCGGCTGGGCGAACAGGGGCTCACCGTATGCGCAGTTGGTGCGCTTCCACAGGATCGACGACCACCAGTCGTTGGTGGGGACAGCACCCGACGGGGCGTTGGACGTCACCCAGTGGCGCGGATTGGTGGACAGATCCCCACAGCCCGAGGGCAGCGGGCCGGGAGCCGTGGTGGTGTAGCTGCCCGCGCCCACCGTGTCGGCGTCGGCCGGAGCGGAGTTGAGCACGGTGAGAACGGCACCGAGGAGGGCGGCGACGGCTGCGAACACCGCCGCCCGGCGCCGGGGGGCGGACCACCGTGGCACGGCCCGTGATTGCCGAGCACTGTCTCTTGGCATGAGGAGACCCTTCAGCAGAGGCGAAGCGAACGAACGGCCCGCACCCCCTGGGTTCGGGGAAGCGAGGGTGAACAGTGCAGCGCGACATTCATATCTCAGGCTGCGGGGGCAGAGAGCTCTGGATTATGGTGTTTGAGAGCGCTCTCAATGTTGGGAGATTAGGGTTGCTCCACGAGCCCGTCAATACAATCCGCAGTGATCGTTCAACCGAACGTCACTGAATGATCTCTTCCGGCGTCACCTGCACGGCCGCCCGCACAGCCACCCGTGCGCCGCCACGACCGGGCAGAGGACTCCGGCACCCGGGCACCGGACGGCCCGCGCCCGGCACGGAGCCGGGCCGGCTCGTCCCCGGAGCGGGCGAGCAGGCATCAGCGCGGGTACCCGAACGCGGCACGGCCGCCGGCGGCCCGGCGGGCGATCCCGGACCCGGCAGTCAAGTCGACTACCGGACAGGGCACTTCGTGCAGGGGCGTTACCAGCGCCTGAGGGGGAGGCAGCTCAGGCACCTGATCCACCGCAGCGACGACTGCGCGCCCGCACCACACCCGGTACCCGCCTTCCCGGAAGCACCCCGGGTCACGGGCCGGCGCGGCGGGGCCGCGGGCGCGTCGCCGCAGGGCCTCCGGCGAGGTGGCCGGGGCGCTCGCGGAGCGGGCGGGCATGCGACGGAATCCGGTGCGCGTCGGGATCCCCCGCTGTGCCACCCGTGTACCGGGACGCGCGGTCGGACGGGCGGAGCAGGACGCCGAGGACAGCCCTCGGGGGCCTTTCGTCCGGACCAGGCCGGACCCCGCGAGCCCGGCGTGATCCGGACGCGAGGCCCTGGCGGTCCCTCGCCGCTGCTGCGGCGGACGGGATCAGACACCTGGTCTTCGGCGGATGAGACCCAGGTCGGTGGCGGTGGCGACGGCGGCGGTGCGGGAGTCGACGTCGAGCTTGGCGTAGACGCGGGCGAGATGGGACTTGACCGTGCCCTCGGTGAGGTGGAGGCGCGCCCCGACGGCCTGGTTGGACAGGCCGTCGGCGACCAGGGTGAGAACCTCGCTCTCGCGGCGGGTCAGTGCGGTGCCGGGGGTCCGCAGCCGGTTCATCAGCCGGTCGGCGACGGAGGGCGCGAGCGTGGTCCGTCCGGTGGCCGCGGTGCGTACGGCGGCGGCCAGGTCCTCGGGGGGAGCGTCCTTGAGGAGGTAGCCGGTGGCGCCGGCCTCGATGGCCGGGAGGGTGTCGGCGTCGGAGTCGTAGGTGGTGACGATCAGCACGCGGGGAGCGTCCGGCCGGGCGGTGATCCGGGCGGTGGCCTCGGCACCGCCCATGCCTCTGCCGAACTGCAGATCCATCAGGACGACGTCGATGTCGCCTGCGGCGGCGCGGGTGACGGCCTCCTCGGCCGTGGCGGCTTCGGCCATGACGAGGAGGCCGGGCTCGGTCTCCAGCACGGCGCGCAGCCCGGCCCGTACGACGGGGTGGTCGTCGGCCAGGAGGAGGCGGATGGGAGCGGGATCGGTCACGGGCGGGCCCCCCGCTCGGCGCCGGCCACCGGGGTGCGGGGCAGCCGGGCGGCCAGGGCGGTGCCCCGGCCGGGGGCGGAGTCGATGGTGAGGGTGCCTCCGAGGGCGCCGGCGCGGGCGCGCATCGCGGTCAGCCCGAAGCCACCGGTCTCGGGGTCGGGGACGGGCAGGCGGGCGGGGTCGAAGCCCTGTCCGTCGTCGACGACGTCGAGAGCCACGTGGTCCCCGAGGTAGGTGAGGGTGACGTCGGCGGTGGTGGCCTCGGTGTGCTGGACGGTGTTGGCCAGGGCGGACTGGGCGATGCGCAGCAGCGCGACCTCGTGCGCGGTGGCGAGCGGAGCGCGGTCGCCGGCGAGGTGGAAACGCGCGTCGAGCCGGTGCCGGGCGGTCGTGGTGCTGCAGAGCCGGTCCAGGGCGTCGGCCAGGGTGGCGCCTTCCAGTGCGGGCGGGCTGAGGGCGGCGACGAAGCGGCGGGCCTCCGCGAGGTTGTCGACGGCGGCCTGCCGCGCCTGCTCGACATGGCGGGCGGCGATCTCCGGGGCGTGGGGCAGCGCCCGTTCGGCGGCGCGCAGGAGCAGTTGGACGCTGGAAAGCCCCTGGGCGAGGGTGTCGTGGATCTCGCGTGCCAGGCGGTCGCGTTCGGCGAGGACGCCGGCGGTGTGCTGGGCCGCGGCCAGGTCGGCGCGGGTGGCGGTGAGTTCCTCGATCAGACGCCGGCGGCGCTCGCTCTCCAGGTACAGGGCCTGGTATCCCCACACCACGGCGACGGCCACGGCGGCGCCGAGGGCGGGGCCGAGGGCCATGGCGGGGCTGAAGGAGTGCCGGTGGGCGGCGAAGCCCGCGATGGCCGCGACAGCGGTGGCGGCCACGGCCACCAGTCCGCCGCGGCGGGACAGCAGGTGCAGTTGGAGGAAGTACAGCGGGAAGGCCACCCACACGGCGTCGGAGGACAGGGCCAGCAGCACCAGCCAGCAGGCACCGACGACGGCCAGCCACAGGGCGGCGGCCCGCCGCGAGCGGCGTATGCCCGGAAGCAGCGGGCCGCCCGTGTACACCAGGCCGCACACCGCCGAGGCGGCGACGACCCACCCGGCGTGGGCCCGGTCGTCGACCACGGCCCGGCCGGCGGCCAGGGCGAGCAGTCCGACGATCAGCAGGTGCAGACACCAGGCCAGGGCACGGGTGGTCGGGGTCAGGGCGGGCGCGGTGGAGTTCACAGTGCGTTCCAGGATACGGAGACCGGTGTGCCCGGTGCCTCCATCGAAAGTTGGAACCCGGCTGGCGTCTTCCGGCCCGTGAAAAGCGCTCCTGGGCCGGAAGCGCGCGCGGGAGGCCGTCGGTGACGGTGGGGCCGGACCGCTGCCACCGCCGGAAAGGACAGGACCGTGTTCGTCGCCTGGAGAGACCTGAGATTCGCCAAGGGGCGCTTCGCCCTGATGGGGACCGTCATCGTGCTGATCACGCTGCTGGTCGGGCTGCTGTCCGGACTGACGGCCGGCCTGAGCCGGCAGAACGTCTCCGCCATCACCTCCCTGCCCGCCGACAGGATCGCCTTCCAGGCGCCCGCGAGGGGCCAGGACCTGTCGTACACCGACTCCACCGTCACCGGGCGGCAGTGGCGGGACTGGTCCGAAGCGCCCGGTGTCGAAAGCGCCGAACCGCTCGGGATCACCACCACCAGGGCCACCGCCGGAGACAGGAGTACCGGAGTCTCGGTCTTCGGTGTCGCTCGCGGCTCCCGCCTCGCGCCCGACAGCCGCAGGATCGACAGCGGCGCGGTGGTGCTGTCCACGGCGGCCGCGGACGGCCTCGGTGTCGGGGCCGGTGACGCCCTGACCCTGGCGGGGCGGCGGCTGAGGGTGTCCGCCGTCGCGGGCGAGGCCCACTTCAGTCACACTCCGGTGATCTGGACCAGCCTGGACACCTGGCGGCAGGCCGCACCACCGACCGGCGCCGACGACGGCCCGACCGCGACCGTCATAGCCCTGAGCACCACCTCCGGGACCGATGTCGCGACCATGGACCGTGCGGCCGGGACGAAGACGGTGTCCATCGGCGACTCCCTGTCCGCGATCGGCTCCTACACCTCGGAGAACGGCTCCCTGCGGCTGATGCGCGGCTTCCTGTTCGCCATCTCCGCCCTTGTCATCGGCGCCTTCTTCACCGTCTGGACCATTCAGCGCAGCGGCGACGTCGCCGTCCTCAAGGCACTCGGCGCCTCCACCCCCGGCCTGCTGAAGGACGCGATGGGTCAGGCCGTCGTCCTTCTCGCCGGCGGCACCGTGACCGGCACCGGCATCGCCGCCGCCGTCGGGGCGCTGGTGTCCGGCTCCTCCGTGCCGTTCCTCCTCGGCCCGGCCACCGTCCTGATCCCGGCCGTCGTGATCGTCCTTCTCGGCGCGCTCGGAGCGGCCCTGTCCATCCGCCGCATCACCTCAGTCGACCCGCTGACCGCCCTGGGGAACGCCCGATGAGCCTCACTCTGACCGACATCACCCTCACCTATCCCGACGGCGACACCCGCCTGACCGCTCTGGACCGGGTGAGCCTGGAGGTTCCCCAGGGCAGTCTGACCGCCGTGGTGGGCCCCTCCGGGTCCGGCAAGTCGAGCCTCCTGGCGGTGGCCGCGACCCTGGTCACCCCCGACTCCGGCACCATCGCCGTCGACGGCCGGAGCACCACCGGTCTCACCCGCGGCGAGCTCGCGGAACTACGCCGCCACAGGATCGGCATCGTCTTCCAGCAGCCCAACCTGCTGCCCTCGCTCACAGCGGTCGAACAACTCCAGGTCATGGCCCGGATCGACGGCCGCGCACCCCGCACCGCCCACTCCCGCGCGATGGAGTTCCTCGATGCCGTGGGCCTCGCCGACCAAGCCGGACGCCGCCCCCACCAGCTCTCCGGCGGTCAGCGCCAGCGCGTCAACATGGCCCGCGCCCTGATGAACGACCCGGCCGTCCTGCTGGTGGACGAGCCCACCAGCGCCCTCGACCACGAACGCGGCGCCGCCGTCATCGCCCTGATCACCCGCCTCACCCACGAGCAGGCCACGGCCACCGTCCTGGTCACCCACGACCGCACCCACCTCACCGCCGTGGACCAGGTCGCCGAGATGCACGACGGACGGCTCACCCTCCCGACCGCGGTCCGCTGATCGTCGGGGGGCGCGCTGCACGGATGTCCGTCCCTCAGGAACTCCGCCCGCGGAACGGACCACCACCTGTCACCGCGGCCCCCTCCGGGAGCGCCCGCAGGTGTCCGCCGTCGAGGGTGGGGCCCCTGCCCGCACCGGGTGAGGCTTTGGGCTGCGGCGTTTTTGCGCCGTCCCTCCCGGCAGCAGACGATCAGCGCCGGCACCGGGTGGGCGACGGGACCGTCCAGCCGGGCCGGGGCCGAGGACTTCGGTGAGGGCGCCGACCGGGGCGATCGGCCGATCCGCGGGTGCCAGTGACTGCTGCCACCCTCTTCGAAATATACCCCTGGGGGTAATGGTGCTACGGTGAAACGCATACCCCAGGGGGTAATTTTCGTGCGAAAGGAGTATCGCGGTGTTCTTCGTCGACGTGATCGAGCTGGAAGGACTGGGCAACCGCAGCTACCTCGCCGGCGGCGTCTCGACAGCGGTGGCGGTGGACCCTCCCCGCGACATAGACCAGGTGCTGGCAGCCGCCACGCGGCGGGGGGTGCGCATCTCACATGTGGTGGAGACCCACATCCACAACGACTACGTCACCGGCGGCCTGGAACTGGCCCGGATCACCGGCGCCTCCTACCTGGTGCCGGCCGGGGCCCGGGTCTCGTTCGCCCGGACGCCCGTCGCCGACGGGGACACCGTCGGCATCGATGCCGGGCTGAACCTGACGGCCGTGGCCACCCCCGGGCACACACCGCACCACACCGCCTACGTCCTGCGTGACACGGACCGTGCGGTGGCCGTGTTCACGGGCGGGTCCCTGCTCATCGGTACGGTCGGCCGCCCCGACCTGGTGGAGCCGCGTCTCACCGATCAGCTGGCCCGTGCCCAGCACGCCTCGGCGCACCGCCTGGCCCGCATCCTTCCGGACGACACGGCGGTGCTGCCCACGCACGGTTTCGGCAGCTTCTGCTCCTCCGCGCAGGCCGACGGCGACTCCACGACGATCGGGAAGGAGAAGACGGCGAACGCGGCCCTGACCGTGGACGTCGACACGTTCGTCACCGAGCTGCTCGCCGGCCTGGAGGACGTTCCCGCCTACTACGCGCACATGGGTCCGGCCAACACGGCAGGCCCCGAACCGGTCGACCTGACGCCGCCCGCCCTGGCCGACCCCGACCAGATCGCCGCCCGGCTCGCGGCCGGGGAATGGGTCGTGGACCTGCGCAACCGGATCGCGTTCGCCGAAGGACATGTGGCGGGTTCGTTCAACTTCGAGGCGGACGGCGAACTCGCCACCTACCTGGCCTGGATGATCCCGTGGGGCAAGCCCGTCACCCTCCTCGCCGAGAGCGCCGAGCAGTTGGCGGCGGCCCAGCGGGAACTGGTCCGGGTAGGCATCGACCGGCCTGCCCTCGCAGCGACCGGAAGTCCGGCGCACTGGCTGCGCGAGGGTGAACGCCCCGCGTCCTTCCCCAGGGCCACCTTCGCGGAGCTGGCCGGCCAGAACAGGGACGCGGTCGTGGTGCTGGACGTGCGCCGGAACTCCGAGCGCACCGCAGGCCGGATCGCGGGCTCCGTCCACGTCCCGATCCATCAGGTCCACCGCCGCCTCGCCGAGATACCCGACGGCACGGTGTGGGTGCACTGCGCGGGCGGTATGCGGGCAGGCATCGCCGCCTCCCTCCTGGACGCCGCCGGACGCGACGTCGTCGCGGTCGACGACGGCTTCGAGGCCGCCGAGAAGGCCGGGCTGACCGTCGTCAGAGGCTGAACCTTCACCCCCTCCCCCTGCTCCACCAGGGGCCCGACGAGAGATGAGACGAAAGACCCGATGTTCCTCTTCCGCAAGAGCCGTAAGCGTCTGACCGTGGACGAGGCGCGTACCAGAACAGGCGGGGAGCAGGCCGATGCCGTGCTGCTGGACGTGCGCGAGAAACCGGAGTGGGAGTCCGCTCACGCCCCACACGCCGTGCACGCCCCGCTGACGGGCCTGGTCGCGGGAGGCGCGCTGCCGGCCGCCGCCCAGGGACGGCCCCTGGTGGTGATCTGCCGCAGCGGACGTCGCTCGCAGCAGGCCGCGGAACTCCTGACCGGGCGCGGGGCGGACGCGGCGGATGTGAAGGGCGGTATGAACGCCTGGGCCGCCGCCGGACATCCGGTCGTGGAGGGGCGCGGGAACAGCGGCTCGACAGCGTGAGCACCCTCATACTCGCCCTGGTCGCCGGGGCGGTCATCGGAATGGCCCTCGGGGCCCTGGGCGGCGGCGGAAGCGTGCTGACGGTCCCCGTCCTGATCTACCTGCTCGGCTTCTCCCCGGCCTCGGCCACGACCGCCAGCCTGATCATCGTCGCCGCGACGTCCGCCACCGCCCTGTACGCCCACGCACGCGACGGCAACGTCGCCTGGAAGACCGGAGCCCTGTTCGCGCTCGCGGGCATCGCGCCGGCGTTCCTCGCCGGAACCGCCGCAGGACACCTCCCCGTCGCCGTTCTCGCCGGAGCGTTCGCGGTCGTCGCCGCGCTGGCCGCCCTGCGGATGCTGCGCCCCGCCGCCTCGGCGCCGCCGCGGCGGACACGTCCCGGCACGGCAGCCGGAGCGGGAGCCGGGCTCGGCGCCGTCACCGGCTTCCTGGGCGTCGGCGGCGGATTCCTCGCCGTCCCCGCCCTGGTCGGTGTGCTGGGGCTGCGGATGAAGCAGGCCGTGGGCACCAGTCTGCTGGTCATCACCGTCAACTCCCTGGCCGCGCTGACAGCCAGGACAGGAGCCGGCGGAGACCTGCGCTGGGAGGTGATCGCCCCCTTCACCGGGGCGGCGATTCTCGGCGCATGGGACGGCAAGCGCCTCTCCGTGAAGATCACCGGCCGGTCCCTGCAACGGATCTTCGCGTACGTCCTGCTGGCAGTGGCGGCTTGGATGCTCATCGACATCGCCCTCTGAGCCGGCTGCCGCGCACCTTCACCGCCGCCGCGGCCGCCGGGAGAGGTCAGGCCAGGGACAGGAACAGTTTCTCCAGCCGGGCACGCATCTCGTCACGGTCCTCGCCGGAGCGGCTGCCGTCCTCCATCTCGGTCAGGCACTGCTGGAGCCCGGTGGCGATGATCGCGAAACCGGCCCGGTCCAGCGCCCGCGACGCCGCCGCCAGCTGCGTGACGACCTCCTCGCAGTCCCGCCCCTCCTCGATCATCCGGATCACCCCGGAGATCTGCCCCTGCGCCCGGCGCAGCCGGTTCAGAACCGCCTTCAGCTCCGCACCCGCCAGATCAAGCTCCATCATCACTCCTCATCACATACCCCCTGGGGTAATATACTCCCCGCGTCGGGGGGGCTGCCGATCCGCAAAGGATGACACCTGCCATGACGTCCACCGCCGCCCTCACCACGGGTGAGGCCCGCACCCGCCTGCACGAGCTGACCATCATCGACGTCCGCACCCCGGGCGAGTACGCCGGCGGCCACCTCCCCGGCGCCCTCAACATCCCCCTGGACCAGGTCCAGCACGCCCTGCCCGCCATCAGCGAAGCCGCGAACCGCGCGGACGTCCTGGTCGTCTGCGCCTCAGGGGCCCGCTCCGAGAACGCCTGCAGGATCCTCGCCGAGAACGGCATCACCACCGCCACCCTCGCCGGCGGCACCGGAGCCTGGGCCGCCGAGGGCAACGAACTCCACCGGCCCCAGGGATCCGCCCGCACCGTGTGGGGCATGGAGCGCCAGGTCCGCCTCACCGCCGGCATCCTCGTCCTCCTCGGTCTCCTGCTCGGCCTCCTCATCCATCCGGCCTTCCAGCTCCTGTCGGCGGGCATCGCCGGAGGACTGGTCTTCTCCGCGCTGACCAACACCTGCGGCATGGCCGCGATCCTCGCCAAGCTCCCCCACAACCGCCCCCGCGCCGGCGACCTCGACCGCACCCTGACGCAACTGCGCAGCCGCTGACGCCGCGACTCGGCAAGAGGGCAGCAAGCCCGACGACCGGCTCCCGCTCCCTTGCCCGCGCCTTCGGACCAGGACTTGTCCGGCCGATCACCGGGCCTGCGCAGTGATGGACGTGCGATACGGCGGGTGTCATGATCACGTTGTCCTCGGGCGTGGGCCCCGGTGTGTAGGGGAGAGGCCGTGAAGCTGTACCTCGCCGTGCCTCTTGCCCTGTCGGCGCTGCTCATCGCCGCCTCCGGCGCTGCGGCGGTTACCCGCGGCTGGGTGCTTCCCATGAACCGGCGCCATATTCGCGCCCCGCGGATCTACGGCTGGGGTCAGCTGGTGGTGGCCTTTGCACTGTGCTGGCAGCTGGTCTTCGGGTTGATGATCAGCGATTCCGGCGCTCGGCCGTCGGGAACGCTGATCGGCGCCGCGATTCTCGTCGCCGGCTTCAGCATCATGATGGCGGGTCAGCTCGCCGGTGGTAACCGGAAGGGCGGCGGCACACGGTAACCCTGTCCGAGCGGTCGGGACGACGCCGGCGCCGACCGGGACGCGGTGTCCCCGCCCGGCCGGACAGGCGAAGACCTGCTGGGTGTCCGCGCTCGACGACCGGCCCTGCCAGAGGCGGGCAGCCCGCCGTCGCGGACGCGCGCGGCGAAGGGGACGAGGGACTCCGGGTCGTCGGCATGAGGGGGCACAGGGCGGACACGCGCGTCGCTCGGCCTCAGGAGGACGCGCGGCTTCGGTCAGGTAGCCCGAAGCCTGGATCAGGGGTGCCTCCAGGTACGTGACCCACGATGCCCGGCTTCAGTGTCCGCACCGGGCGGCTCGCGGCCCGGCACGTGCATGTGCCGGGCCGCGTGGTCCGGGAAGTTCCGGCTTGGACCCGGGTGGTTCCCCGGCGATCAGCCGGGCAGTGGTCGCGCGTCCGTGTCACTGTCCGGAGTTCCCGGACGGTCCGGAGTCAGGGCGTGGATGCGTGGTATCGGCGAGGGCAGCAACCAGAGCAGGGACAGCGCTCCGCCGACGGCCCCGACGAGGAGGGTCGTCCGTAGGCCGACGAAGGTAGCCAGGAGGCCGCCGAAGACGGCGCCCACAGGGCGTAATCCGTAGTTGATCGTGCTGTACGCACCTGCGACCCGGCTGCGCATGCCGTCGGGGATCACGTCCGCCTGGAGGGAGTTGAGGTTGACGTCGAACAGCATGACGCCGACTCCGGAGAGGAACTCGGCCGTAGCCAACGCTCCGCCGCGCGCCCAGAGGGGGCCGCCCGCGGCGGCAGCGATGGCGATCGGTGCCGGGAACAGTACGGCACCCACGACGATGCTGGGGCCCACGCCGAACCTTCGCGAGATCTTCGGGGCGATCACCGCGCCAAGGAGCGAGCCGGTGGCTCCGATCCCGAACGCCATACCGATGACTCCCGCGGTCAGCCCGAGGTTTCGGCTGGCGAAAAGCACGACCAGCCCGCTGCCCGCGACGAAGGTGAAGAAGTTGACGGTCGCCGCGCATCCGAGGCTCGCCCGGAGCACCGGGTGACGGATGACGAAGACCAGTCCTTCCCTGGCACGCCGCAGCAGCGAGGGTGCCGCTCGGTCGTGGACTGCCGGCGACTCGTCGACCGATACCCGACCGACCATAAGCGCCGACGCCAGGAACGTCAGGGCGTCGGCGGCGACCGCGACGGGAGCGGTCAACGCCTGGATCAGAGCACCACCGATCGCCGGTCCGGCGACGTAGGACGCGGAACGGCTGGCACTGAGCTTGCTGTTCGCGTCGACGTAGGACGAGCGAGGCACCAGGTGGGCGAAGAACGGCGGATAGGCGGTGTTGAACAGCACCCCGGCCGCGCCCGTCAGCAAGGCCACGGCATACAACTGACCGAGCGTCACTGCCCCCAGGAGACAGGCCGCCGGGAGAGTGAGCAGCACCGCCGCCCGCATCAGGTCGGCGAGAACCATCAGGCGCCGCTTGTGGACGCGGTGGTCGACCCAGGCACCGAGGACGATCGCGAGCAGGTTCGGGGTCCAGATGAGCGCGGTCAGCAACGCCACCTGATCGGCCGAAGCCTGCAAGGCGCCCACCGCGATCAACGGCAGGGCCAGTTCGGTGATCCGGTCGCCGAACTGAGAGATCGACTGGCCGGCCCAGAAACGACGGAACCGCCGATCACGCCACAGCGACACGGGTAAGGACCGCTCCGCCGCGCTCATGGCGTCCCGCCGGTCTGATCCTCGGCACCCTCCGGCAGGGCGTACCGCAGCAGCCTGACGCCACGGGCGCCGGCCGGTCGCGCGGCCTCGTCGCGCGTCACGTAGGGGGCGAGAAGACGCTCGATCGCGTCCTCGATGGCGGCGAGTTCGTCGGTGGAGACCACGACACGGGTGTTGGCCAGACCTGCAAGCCGCCGCCACCCCGGTTCGAGTCCGGGTTCGACCTCGGCAGCCCACCTGTTCGGCAAGTCTCCCGAACGCAGGAACATCTCCCGGAACAGGACCCGCGCAGCCGACCAGCCCTCCTCATCGTCCGGATCCCCCGGCGCCTCGAACCGGAAGCCCCGTGCCACCGCCTCCCACCGCCTCTGGCGACGGTCCGGGCCGGGCTCGGCATCGCGGACCAGACCGAAGCTCGCCAGGTGCCGCAGATGCCAGCTGGTCACTGACGGAGTTGCTCCCACATCGGGCGCGAGTTGTGTCGCTGTCGCCGGCCCGTGCCGCTGCAGGCGTTCGAGGATCGCCAGCCGCACGGGGTGCGCCAGGGCCCGCATCGCCTGCGGATCAGTGACCTCGATATCGCCGAGGCGATTACCAGAATCCATAACGTGAGAGGTTCCTCTCACATATTGTGAGAGTCAAGTCTCACATCTCCCGAACCGGATGCGCGTCCCAGCGGAGCAGGTGAGATCACGTGCCGGCGGCGGGCTGATCGGCCAGGTCAGGGCGCTGGACGCAGCAGGTCCCGGTCGGAAAGATGTCGACCGGAACCGCATACGGGAAACTACAGGCCAGGTAGGGTTTCGCACCCCACCAGCGAGTCCGTGAGGGCCACGGGCGTCATACGAGCGTCACGACCGGCGGAACCCGGCGGACGACACAGCCGGACACCACCCGAATTCAGATCGGCAGGTCGTCGGGCAGCACCCGGAACACCTTGTGCCGGCCCAACGGGCGCACAGCCCGGAAATCACGCCGGTCGAGCGTGAGTACCGCATCGGTGTCGTACTCGGCAGCAAGGGCCACGTTCACCGCGTCCGCGAGGTCCAGGTCCAAGTCGCGACAGCGTGCGCGCACCGACTGGGCGGCACCCAGATGGTCCTCCGTGATCTCGGGCAGCACGACCCGGCCTCGTCGCACCCAGTGCCGGATGTCGTCGACCGCACTGAGCGCCGCTTCACGGCCGAGCTCGCGCGTGGCGACGTGGTCGATCTCCGCGAGCAGCAGCGGGGATATCACCAGGAGCCCGGCAGCCATGATGGCCTCGTTCGACGCCTGGTGCTCGGGGTGGGCGGAGTCGAGCGCAGCAAGCAGCCCGGAGCTGTCCGCGACGACGACGATCACGCAGCGGTCCCGGTCCCGGTCTCACGGCGCACCGCGTCGGCGACAGCGTCACGCACGTCGCGCCTACCGGGAGTGCGTCCCGCTCCCCGGAAGGTGCGGGAGAAGAGAGGCTCGTCCCATACACGGTTGGCCATGGCCGCGAGATGGATGCCCTGGCGGATGATCTCTGCCTCGCTGATACCGCGCCGCTTCGCGGCCTCTTTGATGATCGCGAGGTCTAGGTCAGCGAAACAGCCATTCCTCCGGCGCCGGACGGTCCGGTGACGGCCGTCCACCCTCCCCTGAGGATCGTCAGACGCCGACCGCACTTCCTGACCCCATCACAGACTGCGATCAAGCGACGGCTCTCCACCCCGCCTGCCCTGGTCAACCTTGTTGAACGGCTCCTGCAAGCGAGCGTCGCGAAGGGCCACCGCTGGGAGCGCCGTCATGGCACTGAGGTCACCGATTCCCCAAGTCCTCCACCAGGGTGCCGATGAGCGAGAGGAGCGCGTCGGCGCGGTGCCGGTCGCCCTTGTGGGTGCGCAGGGCCTCGTCGGCGGCTCGCAGGCGGGCCAGGGCGGCCGGGTTCCGGTTCCGCACCTCGTCGAGCAGCGGCTGGGTGACCAGCGACAGGCACTCGGTGAACAGCCGCTCGACGGCCGGGGACGGCGGGGCGGGGTCGGGAGGGGCGAATCCATTGGTCAGATACCGGACGGGGTCGGTGAGGCTCCAGCCGACTACGGTGCCGTGCTGGACCAGGAGCGCCACGTCCGGGGCGATGCCGATACGGGCCTGAAGCGGCTCGTCGAGGACATCGGCGTCGCGGAGGCAGGTCAGCACCGTGTCACCGGCGGCGCGGCAGAGTTCCGTGGTCACCTCCAGACGGAAGTCCCGGGCCTCCTCCGCACGGAGGCCGCCCGGGCGGACGGGAGGCGTGGCCGGAACGCGGGCGGAGTCCTCGGCGGCGGCGCATTCGTAGGGCAGGCGGAAGCCGGCGCCGGCCAGGTTCCGGTCGGCCTGGCCGAAGCGGAGTTCGTCGGGAGCGTCCCACAGCCACTCCTGGCTGCCGAAGGTGTCCGACGGAGAGCTTCGCCGCGATGCCCGAAATCCTGGAGACGCACATCATCGCCGGCACCGCATCGGTGCTGGTGAAGGTCAGAACCGCGACCACCGAACAACTGCAGGACGTGTTGCGCCGGATCTACGCGATCGACGGGGTCAGCGGAACGGAGGCCACGGTGGTGCTGGAGACCCTCTTCGAGCGTCCAGTTCCCCCGCAGGCCACCGGTCAGGACTGATCCGAAGCGGGTCCGCGGGAAGAGCGTGTCCGCGAGCGGAAAGGCCCGCCGACCGTCGAGGGAACATCGTCGACATCCTCGCAGCGGTCACCGGTACGGCCCCACCAGAACAAGTCCTGACGGCTAGGCACTGTCCGGCGGATCATGTGATTACTAGGATCCAGGGGCGTCTGTTCCCTGTCGGCCTGTGCCGGGGTACGGGGGTTGCGGCAGTGATGAGCGGTGCGGATCCGGTGCTTCCCGCAGCGGACGGCGAACGGGGGGCCTGTGGGGAGTCGACGGCTGCATGGGTGTCTCGGGGCGGTTGTGGCTCTGCTTCTCGCGGTGTCCGCTGCCATGCTTCTGGGCAGGTCGTGGACCACCTGCGACGTAGGAGTGAACAACGCGGCCAACAGCGGTTTCCTGCTGTGGCTGTTCATCCCGGGCCTCTGGACGGTCCTGCTGCTGGTCTGGGCCTCGGTGGGCGCCCTTCTCGGGAACCGTCCCCTCCTCCATGCCCTTGCCCTCGCGGTGGCGCTCCTCGGCGTTGTCTGGTGCGTCATCTCGATCTTCTGGGAGGGCGCCGCCGCTCCTGCGTGCCTCAATGGTGTGCCCCCGTGGTGGCCGAGTTTCATCCCCGCCCCGGGATTCTGAGAGGCCGGGCCGGCAGTTCACGGCTTGAGCCAGAGGCGGACTGCTGCTGCGGTGACGGTGCCGTGGAAGACGTAGGCTCGCTTGTCGTAACGGGTCGCGACAGCGCGGGAGTTCTTGAGGCGGTTGATGGTCCGCTCGACCTCGTTGCGGCGCCGGTCGTGGTCAGGGTCAAAGCCGGTGGGTCTTCCGCCCGTGCTGCCCTTGCGTCGACGGTTGGCGCGTTGATCCTTCGGTTCCGGGATGGTGTGTTTGATGTCGCGTCGCCGCAGGTAACGGCGGTTTCGGCGAGAGCTGTACGCCTTGTCACCGCTGACGTGGTCGGGCCGGGTCCGGGGCCGTCCGCCCAGCGGGCGGGGAACCCGGATCCGGCCCAGGACCTCGATCATCTGCGGGGCGTCGCCCCACTGGCCCGGAGTGATCAGGAGAGCCATCGGGCGGCAGCCGCCTTCCCCGGCGAGGTGGATCTTGCAGGTCAGCCCGCCCCGGGACCGTCCGAGTCCCTCGTCAGGGCGGTGGTGCCGGGGCGTCGTCCATTTTTCGGGATCCGTGGAGTGGCCTTGCGGGCTCCGGCCGCGTGCTGGTGGGCCCTGCAGGAGGTCGAGTCGACACCGACCATGCCCCAGTCGAGCTGGCCGGCCAGGTCGGCGTGGGCCTGGACCGCCTGCAGGATCCGGTCCCAGGTGCCGTCCGCCGACCAGCGGCGATGCCTCTCGTAGACGGATTTCCAGGAGCCGTAGCGTTTCGGCAGATCACGCCACGGGACGCCGGTACGGATCCGGAACAGGATCCCGTTGAGCACGGTGCGGTGATCGTTCCACCGGCCTCCCCGCCTGCCGGGAAGTGGCAGATGCGGCTCCACACGTGACCACTCGCGATTCGTTAGGTCTCCCCGCCCCAGGACCGAACCAACGAGAAATCGATTGGAAAGTCACATGATCCGCCGGACAGTGCCTAACCCGACCCGTAAAGTCCCATCAGGTCGACCAGGAGCACATCGTCGCGTCTGGCCACCGACTCGATCAGGTCCGGGTAGAAGCCGTGCAGTGAGAAGAGGGCCAGCGTGGTGCCCGTGGTGTCGTAGCCCTGGCCTGTGAGCAAGTGCCGGATGTGTTCCAGGCGTTGGAGGTCAACGGTGCCCCGTCGGGCTGCGGTGGCCTTGGCCTCGCCGATGAGGGCGACCTTGGCCCGGGGGGCCTGCGGGCGCTCGCCCAGAGCCAGCGCGATGACATCGACCTCGTGCTTGGTCCGTGCTGTCGGGTCGGCCACCTCGGTGGTGCCGACCGGGCCCGGCAGGCCGCCGGGGAGGAGGGTGTGGGCGTACCGGCGGGTGAACGTGCGGGCCAGGTCCTCGAAATGCGGGCCCAGGATCTTGGAGTTGAACGTCGGTGCGGCGGCCTGCCATGCCTGTTCCGCGAAGCCCTGCTCGACTGTGGCGGCCTGCGGCAGGGTGATCAGCTGGTTGAAGCGGATGACCGGGTCGGCCAGCGTGATGACAGGGTGACGAGGGCGCAGGATGTCCTGCTCCCGCTGGATGTAGCCGGTGGATTCCAGGACGTCCAACGGGTGTGTGACGGCGTTGCGTTGGCGTTCCAGGGCCGCACCGATCTTCGTGGGGGTGGAGGCGCCCTGGGCGATCGCGGTGAGGATGTCGTAGTACAGGGTGTGCTGGGTGATGCGCGGGTCCTCGCGCAGCAGGTACTCCGTCTCCGTACGCGAGTAGACCGCCCTGCCGGGGTCCAGGAGCGTGCGGGTAAGCCAGGGCGCGAAGCCGTCGTCGGGGTGCGGGCGGGCCGCAACCGGCCGATACCCCGGTGCCCCACCGAGGACGGCATGGACCTGAAGGGCTGTCAGCGGGTCGTCGATCCCCCAGAAGTCGCGTGCGGCCCGGTAGTCGAAGGCCTCCAGCCGCAGATCGATCACCGCACGGCCCCTCAACGGCTTGGTCCCCGACAGCAGTTCATGTGTGACACTCATCGCCGAGCCACAGAGGACCACTCGGGCCCCTGGGCCGTCGTTCGCGCCGGTGCCGCGCTGACGCTCGTCGTAGAGCTGCTGGATCAGCCCCGGAATCTCGGGCGAGTGCTGGAGGAGATACGGCAGTTCATCGACGACGAGCAATGGGGGGTCTTCGAACGGGCAGTGACATCAAGGGCGTCGGACAGCACCTCACGCCAGTCCGACAGCCGCAGCGTGCCGGGCCGCAGACCCGCGTGAGCGGCGATGGCGTCACTGAACCGCTGAATCGCCGGCAGCCGCCCCTCCTCCCGCACCGCGGTGACGTACAGGCCCCCGACCTTCTCCGACAGCGCCTGCAGCAGATACGACTTCCCGTGCCGCCTGCGCCCCGCCACGATCCCGAGACGCATCGCCGGATCCGGATCCGTGACGAACTCCGTGAGCAGACCCCACTCACGATCGCGGTCGACCACGTCCCCGGGCTTGGCAAGCATGCTGTCGGCCACCGGCACTCCCTCCGTCTGCTCGACCACGCGATTCTGTCTAAGTGTACTTCGACACAATCGCGACAGATCGAGTTACCGCGAGAGGGACAGCCGCCGGTCGGCAGCACTCTGCGTAGTCACATCGAAGCCGCGTCCGGCGGCACGAACCGAGTCCGCCCGGACCTCACCAATCCCCCGGCCGAAGCGACGGCCCCACCGACAGATCGCGAGCGTCAAACGAGCGTCGAGAGTCCCGAAAACCACCCGTCCCACCCGTCACTCCAGCGCGAAACCGCAGGTGAAAGGGTTGTACCGACCTCGATCTGTTTCATCCCCCGAAACAGGTCGAGATCTCCGGCTCCCTCGCAAAACCCCAGGTCAGCGGCCCTACTTCACCGGCTCCAGAATCGCCACGCACTCCACGTGATGCGTCATCGGAAACAGATCGAACGCCCGAAGCGTCCGCACCCGGTACCCGCCGTCGCGGAAGTACCCCAGGTCCCGGGCCAGCGCGGCGGGGTCGCAGGCGACGTAGGCGATACGACGCGCGCCCAGTGTCGTGAGGTGCTGGACCGTCTTCTTGCCGGCGCCCGCGCGCGGCGGGTCCAGGACCACGAGGTCGACCTCCGTGATGCCCGTGCGCGGCAGGACCGACTCGACCTTGCCCTGCTCGATGCGCACCCGGGGGAAGCCCGCCAGGTTGTGGCGCGCGTCCTCCACCGCCCGCTTGCCGGACTCGATGCCCAGTACCGCGCCCTTCTCGCCCAGGCGGTCGGCCAGGGCGCCGGCGAAGAGGCCCACGCCGCAGTACAGGTCCAGGGCCATCTCGCCCTTGCGCGGCAGCAGGCCCTGCATGACCGCCTTGACCAGGGTGTCGGCGGCCTTCGGGTGGACCTGCCAGAAGCCACCGCTGCCGACGCGGTAGGTGTGGTCGTCGGCCCGCTCGCGCACGAACGCGCGGCCGTGGACCCGGTGGACGCCGCCGTCCCTCTCGTCCACGCGCATCACCGAGACCGGCTTGTCCAGCTCGACCAGCGGCAGCCGGGCGCCCGGACGCGGCTCCAGGATCACCATCCGGTCCTGCGAACCCGTCGCGGCGATCGCGTCCACGGAGGCCATGCCCGACCAGTCGCGGTCCTCGATGCCGAGTTCGCTGACCCCGGGCGCGGCGATCATGCAGTGGTCGATCCGCTCGATGTCGTGCGAGCGGTGGCGGCGCAGGCCCGCGTGGCCCTCCGTGTCCACGGCGTACTGGACGCGGGTGCGCCACTGGGGCACCTGGCCCGCGGGCAGCTTGTCGCCCTCGGCCGGCATGACCGTGCCGTCCCAGCCGGCCTCCTCGGGGGTGAGGCCCGCGAGCCGCTGGAGTTGCTCGGCGATGACCTCGCCCTTCAGGCGCCGCTGCGCGCCCGGCTTGACGTGCTGCCAGTCGCAGCCGCCGCACTTGCCGGGGCCGGCGAACGGGCACGGCGCCTCGACGCGGTCCTTGGACGCGTCCAGGATCTCCACCGCGTCGGCGCGCAGGAACCGCGCCCCCTCCTCGCCCTCGGTCACCCGCGCCACGACCCGCTCCCCCGGCAGCGTGTGCCGGACGAACAGCACCTGGCCCTCGGCGGTACGGGCGATGCAGTGACCGCCGTGGGCGACGGGGCCGACCTCGACCTCGTACTCCTCGCCCACCAGAGACTTCTTCTGTTCTGCCTGCATGGTGGGGTGACTCCAAGATCGGGGAGGAGGGGGGCGATGGCCACAGCCGGGCCCGCGCGGACAACAGCCGACCAGTCTACGGGGTCCCGCGGACCCCCGCGGTCACTCCTTCGCCCCCGCACCGTCCTTCGGCCGCTCCGCCGGGCCCCGGCGCACCGCGCCCGGCGCGCTCCAGTCCTGGCGCCTGCGGGCCCGGTCGCGGGCCACCTGGGAGGACTCGAGCTGGTAGGGCACCGAGGTGACCATCACACCGGGGGTGAACAGCAGCCGGCCCTTGAGACGCAGCGCGCTCTGGTTGTGCAGCAGGTGCTCGTACCAGTGACCCACCACGTACTCCGGGATGATCACCGACACAGCGTCGCGCGGGGACTCCTTGCGGAGGTTCTTGACGTACTCGATGATCGGCCGCGTGATCTCGCGGTACGGCGAGTCCAGCACCTTCAGCGGTACGTCGATCCCGCGCCGCTCCCACTCCTCGCGCAGCGCCTTCGTCTCCATCGGGTCGACGTTGACGGTGAGCGCCTCCAGGGTGTCGGAGCGCATCAGCTTGGCGTAGGCCAGGGCGCGCAGCGTGGGGCGGTGGATCTTGGAGACGAGCACCAGGGAGTGCACCCGCGAGGGGCGGACGCTGTCGTCGTTGGGGGCGTCCACGGCGGCGATCTCGTCCGCGACCCGGTCGTAGTGCTTACGGATCGCGGTCATCGTCACGAAGAAGATGCACATGCCCAAAAGGGCGACCCAGGCGCCGTGCGTGAACTTGGTGACCAGCACGACGACCAGCACCAGGCCGGTGAAGAAGGCGCCGAAGGCGTTGATGGCGCGCGAGCGGACCATGTGGCGGCGCTTGAGCGGGTCCTTCTCGGCGGCCAGGTGCCGGTTCCAGTGCCGGACCATGCCGGTCTGGCTGAGTGTGAAGGACACGAACACGCCGACGATGTAGAGCTGGATCAGCCGTGTCGAGTCGGCGCCGTAGATGACCACCAGCAGCATCGCCGTACCCGCGAGCAGCACGATGCCGTTGGAGAACGCCAGACGGTCGCCGCGGGTGTGCAGCTGGCGGGGCAGGTAGCGGTCCTGCGCCAGGATCGAGCCGAGCAGCGGGAAGCCGTTGTACGCCGTGTTGGCCGCGAGGAAGAGGACCAGCGCGGTCGCGGCGGCGAGCACGATGAACAGGAAGCTGCCCTTGCCGAACACCGCCTCGGCGACCTGGGAGATCACCGGGTTCTGGACGTAGCCGGAGCCGATGGGCACGCCGTGGCGCAGCAGGTCGGTGGCCGGGTACTCGGCCATGCGGACCTTGGTGGTCATGGCGAGCGCGATGATGCCGCAGAACATGGTGACGGCGAGCAGGCCCATCATGGCGAGCGTGGTAGCCGCGTTCTTCGACTTGGGCTTGCGGAAGGCGGGGACGCCGTTGGAGATGGCCTCCACGCCGGTGAGCGCGGCGCAGCCGGAGGAGAAGGCCCGCAGCAGCAGGAAGACCAGCGCGAAGCCCGCGAGGCCCTGGTGCTCGGCCCGGATGTGGAAGTCGGCCGTGGGCGCGCGCATCGTGTCCCCGAGGACCAGCCCGCGGAAGGCTCCCCACGCGATCATGATGAAGACGCCGCCGACGAACACGTAGGTCGGGATGGCGAAGAGCTTGCCCGACTCCTTCACCCCGCGCAGGTTCATCAGCGTCAGCAGGACGATCACCGCGCAGGCGCACAGCACCTTGTGCTCGACCACGAAGGGGACCGCCGAGCCGAGGTTCTCGATGCCGGAGGCGATCGACACGGCCACGGTGAGGACGTAGTCCACCAGCAGGGCGCTGGCGACGGTCAGGCCGGCGCGGGGGCCGAGGTTGGTCGTCGCGACCTCGTAGTCGCCGCCGCCGCTGGGGTAGGCGTGCACGTTCTGGCGGTAGGAGGCGACCACCGTGAACATGAGCACGACGACCGCGACGGCGATCCAGGGGCTGAAGTGGTACGCCGACACACCCGCGATGGACAGGACCAGCAGAACCTCCCCCGGCGCGTAGGCGACGGAGGACAGCGGGTCGGAGGCGAAGACGGGGAGGGCGATGCGCTTCGGCAGGAGCGTCTCGCCCAGCCGATCACTGCGCAGTGCGCGCCCGATCAGAATCCGTTTGGGCACGTCGGTCAGTTTGGACACGAGAGAGGATCGTAGGGCTTCGAACAGGCGGGCGCGCAACCGGTGGCCTCGTTCTGCCTCACGAGTGAAATCGGGGGCGCCCGGAACCGGGGTGTACCGGGTGCGCGCGCCCGCGTGCCTAGATGACTCCTCCGGCCCGTCGTCGCACTTCGGAGGTCCTATGCCCGCCGCCGCCGAGATGCTCGGGGCCGTGCTCGCCCTGGCCGGTCTCGCCGTCCTCACCGGGTGCAGCGTGCGCAGCATCACTCGGCGCCGCTCTCCTTCCGTGACCGCGGTCACGGAACAGCGCAGATGAACGCCGTCACGGTGGATCGACGGCGAGCGGGACGCGCACGCGTGTGCAGCATTGGGCCCTGGTCTGAGACCCTGATGCCGAGCAGAGACTTATTGACACCGGAAGGACGGTCGTGCACATCGTCATCATGGGCTGCGGCAGAGTGGGTTCCGCTCTCGCCCAGACCCTGGAGCAACAGGGACACACGGTCGCCGTGATCGACCGTGACCCCACCGCCTTCCGCAGGCTGGGGCCGGGATTCGGCGGCCGCCGGGTCACCGGTGTCGGCTTCGACCAGGACACCCTGCGCGAGGCAGGCATCGAGGAGGCGGGCGCCTTCGCCGCCGTCTCCAGCGGTGACAACTCCAACATCATCTCCGCCCGGGTGGCCCGTGAGATGTTCGGCGTGGAGAACGTGGCCGCCCGCATCTACGACCCGCGCCGTGCCGAGGTGTACCAGCGCCTCGGTATCCCGACCGTCGCCACGGTCCGCTGGACCGCCGACCAGATGCTGCGCCGGCTGCTGCCCTCGGGTGCGGAGCCGCTGTGGCGCGATCCCACCGGCGGGGTCCAGCTCGCCGAGGTGCACGCCTCCGCGAAGTGGGTCGGCCACAAGATCAGCAAGCTCCAGGAGGAGACGGGCGTCCGCGTGGCGTTCCTGACCCGGCTCGGCGAGGCCGTGCTGCCCACCTCGCAGACGGTCCTCCAGGAGGGCGACCTGGTGCACGTGATGATGCGGACGGACGAGGTCCAGAAGGTCGAGGCCGCGTTCGCGGACGGCCCCGAAGAGGAGGGCGGTCACTGATGAGGGTCGCCATTGCCGGAGCCGGGGCGGTCGGCCGCTCGATCGCGGCGGAACTGCTGGAGAACGGCCACGAGGTCCTGCTGATCGACAAGGCGCCCACCGCCATCTCGGTGGAGCGGGTGCCGCAGGCGGAGTGGCTGCTGGCCGACGCCTGTGAGCTCACGGCGCTGGACGAGGCCGCGCTCCAGCGCTGCAACGTCGTGATCGCCGCGACGGGTGACGACAAGGTCAACCTGGTCGTCTCGTTGCTCGCCAAGACGGAGTACGGCGTCCCGCGCGTCGTGGCCCGGGTGAACAACCCCAAGAACGAGTGGCTCTTCAACGAGTCCTGGGGCGTGGACGTGGCCGTCTCCACGCCGCGTCTGATGTCCGCGCTGGTCGAGGAGGCGGTGAGCGTCGGCGACCTGGTCCGGCTGCTGCGCTTCAGCCACGGCGACGCCAACCTGGTCGAGCTGACCCTGCCGGAGGAGTCGGCGCTGGCCGGCATCCAGGTCGGGGACGTGGAGTGGCCCGAGGACACCAGCCTGGTCACCATCATCCGCGGCACCCGTGTGCTGACGCCGTCCAAGGAGGACTCCCTGGAGGCGGGTGACGAACTCCTCTTCGTGGCGGCGCAGGCCCGCGAGGAGCAGTTGGAGGACCTGCTGTCGGTCCGCCGCGGCAGCGCCTGACGCCGCGTGGCACGAGGGCGCCCCCGGATCTCTCCGGGGGCGCCCTCGTCACATGTCCGCGATGCCTACGCGTCCCTGCGGTGCCGTCCGGCCGCGGACTCGCCGTTCTCGGCGGCGGCGCCCTCGCGGTCGGCCCGGGCCGCCTTCTCGGCCTCCTCCGCCTTCTCGGCGGCCTCCATCTCGGCGAACACGTCGATCGGCGGCGGCGCCTTGGCGAGGAAGACCCAGGTGAGCCAGACGGCCAGCAGGAAGGGCGGGATCTTCAGGATGACCAGGATCCAGCCGAGCTGGGTGGTGTCGGCCCACCAGTAGAGCGGGAAGAGGATCGCGCACTTGGCGAGCAGGATCAGGCCCCACGCCCAACTGGACTTGGCGTACGCCTTCTTGCGGCCGGGGTTGCGGGTGCGCCAGGAGAGGTTCTCCTTGAACACCGGGCCCAGCATCAGACCGATCAGCGGCACCCCGGCGAGGGTGGTGACGATGTACGCCAGCGCCAGGCCCAGGGTGTAGATCATGCCGGGCAGGTAGAAGTCCTTGGCGTTGCCCGTGAACATGGCGAACACGACACCGAAGACGACTCCGAAGACACCGCTGAAGGCGTGCTTGACGGTGTCCTTGCGCAGCAGCCGGACCACCAGCATGACCACCGAGACCGCCAGCGCGGCGATCGCGGAGAAGTGCAGGTCCTTGTTGATCGTGAAGATCGTGACGAAGATCAGGCCGGGCAGCACCGTCTCGACCATGCCGCGGACGCCGCCGAACGCCTCGAACAGCGCGGCCTCGGTCACCGTCCGGGAGTCATGGACCTGGCCGTCGCCCTCGCGGCCACCGTCCGGCGGGCTCTGTCCGGCGTCTTGGGTCGGCTTGTCGAGGGACGTCACCGGCTACTCCCGTCCGAGGGGTCGCAGTTCGTATTTCGGGTTGAACAGCACGCGGCGGCCCCGGCTCATCGAGATCCGGCCCGATGCGATCAGCTTGCGTCCCGGTTCTATGCCCGTGATGGAGCGCCTGCCGAGCCACACCACGTCCAGCGCCGCGGTGCCGTCGAACAACTCCGCCTCCAGCGCCGGGACTCCGGCCCGCGGTCGCAGGGTGACCGTGCGCAAGGTACCAGTTACCGTGACGATCTGCCGGTCGTGGCAGTCGCCGATCCGGGTGCAGCCCGCGGTCTCGGCGTCCTCCCGCAGCTCCTCCGACTCCAGGTCCTCCTGGGAGGTGGAGAGCCGGTCCAGCATGCGGCGGAACCGGCCTGCCGGCTTTTCGGATCGAGGAAGGCCACTCATATCTGAAGCGTACCGGGGTGTGCGCCCGAGACCGTACTCCACCGGGTCCCGGCCGGACACCGGTTCACTTCTCGAAGCGGTAGCCCATGCCGGGCTCGGTGATGAAGTGCCGGGGGTGGGCCGGGTCGGCCTCCAGCTTGCGGCGGAGCTGCGCCATGTAGACACGCAGGTAGTTGGTCTCGGTGCCGTAGGAGGGCCCCCAGACCTCGCGCAGCAGCTGCTTCTGGCCGACCAGCCGGCCGGTGTTGCGGACCAGCACCTCCAGCAGATGCCACTCGGTCGGGGTGAGCCGGACGTCCTTGCCGCCGCGGTCGACCTTCTTGGCGGCCAGGTCGACGGTGAAGCCGGCCGTCTCCACCGTGGTCACCTCGCCCTCGCCCGGCCCGACCGGCTCGGCCCGGCGCACGGCGGCCCGCAGCCGGGCCAGCAGTTCGTCCATGCCGAAGGGCTTGGTGACGTAGTCGTCGGCGCCCGCGTCCAGCGCCTCGACCTTCTCGTCGGAGGAGTGGCGGGCGGACAGCACCAGGATGGGCACCCGGGTCCAGCCCCGCAGGCCCCGGATCACCTCGACGCCGTCCAGGTCGGGCAGGCCCAGGTCCAGGACGATCACGTCGGGATGGCGGGAGGCGGCGAGCTGGAGCGCGGTGCGGCCGTCGGGGGCCGAGTCGACGTCGTACGAGCGCGCCTTGAGGTTGATCACGAGCGCCCGCACGATCTGCGGTTCGTCGTCGACCACGAGCACCCTGGTCATTGAGGCTGCCTTTCCTGTTCTGCGGTGTCCTCCCCCGCGAGGAGCGGGTCCGGACCGGGCCGGGCGGCACGGAGGCTGAGCACCATGGTGAGTCCGCCGCCGGGAGTGTCCTCGGCGGTCAGGGTGCCGTCCATGGCCTCGGCGAAGCCGCGGGCCACCGCGAGGCCGAGTCCGACCCCGGCGCCGCGCGGGGCGTCGCCGTACCGCTGGAACGGCTCGAAGATACGGTCCTTCGCGTCGTCCGGCACGCCCGGCCCCCGGTCCACGACCCGCACCTCGACCCGGTCGTCCAGGGCGCTGGCGGAGACGGTGACGCGCTGGCCGGGCGGGCTGTACTTGACGGCGTTCTCCACCAGGTTGGCGACCGAACGCTCCAGCAGACCGGGATCGACGGCGACCATGGGCAGCGTCTCCGGCACGTCCAGGCCGACGCTGTCCTCGGGGACGCCGACCAGCGCCATCGGGACCACCTCGTCCACGTCGATCTCGCGGATCAGCGGGGTGACGGTGCCGGTCTGCAGGCGGGACATGTCGAGCAGGTTGCCCACCAGGTGGTCGAGCCGGTCGGCGCCCTCCTCGATGCCCTCCAGCAGCTCGGCCCGGTCCTCCTCGGACCACGCCACGTCGTCCGAGCGCAGGGAGGAGACGGCGGCCTTGATCCCGGCGAGCGGGGTGCGCAGGTCGTGGCTGACGGCGGCGAGCAGGGCGGTGCGGATGCGGTTGCCCTCGGCGAGCGCGCCCGCCCGGTCGGCCTCCGCCTGGAGGCGGCGCCGGTCGAGCACGACGGCGGCCTGCGCGGCGAAGGCGGCCAGGACCCGGCGGTCCTCGGCGGGCAGTACCCGGCCGGTGAGCGCGAGCGCCATGTGGTCGCCGACCGGCATGTCCACGTCTGCCTCCTCGGGCCGCTCCAGCGCGGGTCCGAGTCCGGCGCGGCCCGCGCAGGTCCAGGGTTCCAGGTCGCCCGCCCGTTCCAGCAGGGCGGCGGACTCCATGGCGAAGGTCTCCCGGACCCGCTCCAGCAGTGCCTCCAGACTGGTCTCGCCCCGCAGGACGTTGCCGGCCAGGAAGGAGAGGATCTCCGACTCGGCCCGCAGCCGCGCCGCCTGGTGGGTGCGGCGGGCGGCGAGGTCGACCACGGAGGCGACCGCCATGCCGACACCGAAGAAGATCGCGATGGCGACGATGTTCCGGGGGTCGGAGACGGTCAGCCGGTGCAGGGGCGGGGTGTAGAAGAAGTTCAGCAGCAGGGAGCCCAGCGCGGCCGAGGCGAGCGCGGGCAGCAGTCCGCCGACCAGCGCGGCCGCGACCGTGACCGCCAGGAACAGCAGCATGTCGTTGGCGAGGCCGAGATCGATGGTGTTGAGGAGCAGCGCCATCACGGCCGGGCCCGCGAGCGCGGTCGCCCAGCCCGCCACGACGCGTCCCCGGCCGAGCCGGGAGCCACGCGTCACGGGCAGCCCGCGCCCCTTGGCGACCTCCTCGTGGGTGACGATGTGCACGTCGATGTCGGGTCCGGACTCCCGGGCCACGGTGACGCCCACGCCGGGCCCGAAGACGTACTGCCAGGTCTTGCGGCGGGAGGAGCCGAGCACGATCTGGGTGGCGTTGACACCGCGCGCGAAGGCGAGCAGGGCGGCGGGTATGTCGTCGCCGACCACGTGGTGGAAGGTGCCGCCGAGGTCCTCCACCAGAGTGCGCTGGAGGGCGAGTTCCTTCGGGGAGGCGGCGGTCAGGCCGTCGCTGCGGGCGATGTAGACCGCCAGCACCTCGCCGCCGGCGCCCTTCTCGGCGAGCCGGGCGGCACGGCGGATCAGGGTGCGCCCTTCCGGGCCGCCGGTCAGGCCGACCACGATACGCTCGCGGGAGCCCCAGATCCGGGAGACCCGGTGTTCGCTGCGGTAGGCGTTGAGATGCTCGTCGACCCGGTCGGCCACCCACAGCAGGGCCAGCTCGCGCAGGGCGGTGAGGTTGCCGGGGCGGAAGTAGTTGGACAGGGCCGCGTCGACCTTGTCGGGCTGGTACACGTTGCCGTGCGCCATGCGGCGGCGCAGGGCCTGCGGGGACATGTCGACCAGTTCGATCTGGTCGGCCCGGCGCACCACCTCGTCCGGCACCGTCTCGCGCTGGCGGACCCCGGTGATCGACTCGACCACGTCCCCGAGGGACTCCAGGTGCTGGATGTTGACGGTGGAGACGACGTCGATCCCGGCGGCGAGGAGTTCCTCCACGTCCTGCCAGCGCTTGGTGTTGCGGGCGCCGGGGACGTTGGTGTGGGCGAGTTCGTCCACCAGGGCCACGGCGGGTGCCCGGCGCAGCACGGCGTCGACGTCCATCTCCTCGAAGGAGGCGCCCCGGTGCTCCAGCCGGTGGCGCGGCACCTGCTCCAGGCCGTGCAGCAGCGTCTCGGTACGGGGGCGGCCGTGGTGCTCCACGTAGGCCACCACGCAGTCGGTGCCGCGCTCCAGACGGCGGTGCGCCTCGGCGAGCATGGCGTAGGTCTTGCCCACGCCCGGTGCCGCGCCGAGGTAGATCCGAAGCTTGCCGCGTGCCATGGCCCCATTGTCTTCCGGTGACTGCCGTCTGCGCCGCGTCGACCTTACGGCGGCCGGCGCGGACAAAACGGACGGGGAGCGGCGCGACGGGACGCTTTGACGCATCCCTGACGCCTCGGGCGCACGCGAAGGGCCGCACCCCCAGGGTGCGGCCCTTCGTCGTTGCCTTTCGGCCCGGCGGACCTCTGTGCTCAGCGGACCTCGGTGATCTCCGGGCCGCGCTGGAGCTGGCCCATGCCGCCGGAGAAGCGGGAACCCTCCTCCTGCTGCTGGACGCCCTCGGGGACCATCTGGGCGTCGTTGGGCAGCTTGAGGACGATCGGGTCGCGGGGCGCCATCGGGCCCTCGCCGCGCACCACGACCGTGTCCCGGAAGATCTGCTCCAGCAGCCCGGCCGCCTGCGGCTGCACCGCGCCCTGGCCGGAGATCACGCCACGCAGGAACCAGCGCGGGCCGTCCACACCGACGAACCGCACGACCTGGAAGCCGCCCGTGCCGTCCGGGAGCTGCACCGGCACCTGGGCCCGCAGCTCCCAGCCGAGGGGGCCCTCGACCTCGTCGACGATGCCGCCCTGCTGGGTGATGCCGCCGGCGATCTCCTCGCGGACCTCGCCCCAGATGCCCTCGCGCTTGGGGGCGGCGAACGCCTGGAGCTGGACGGCGCTGTCGCGCAGGACGACGGTCGCGGCGACGATCGCGTCACCGGCGACCTCTACCCGCAGTTCCATGCCGTCGACCCCGGGTACGAACAGACCGCCCAGGTCGACGCGGCCCTCGGCCGGGTCGCGTACCTCGGTGGAGTCCCAGGGTCCGTCGGGGCGCGGCTCGGGCTCGAGCCGTACCCGCGTCTGCTCTTCCGCCTCGGTGTCGACGCTGTCGACGACCTGCTCGGCCTCGCCGGCCGCGTCCTCGGCGGCACCCTTCTTGTTGCGACGTCCGAACACGTCACTGTCCTTCCCGGTCGGATACGACCGAAGCGTATCGATTCCCACCCGCCCGGCCACCCCGCGGCGGCCGGACCGTCGTGCCGCGCTAGCCGTCCACCGAGGCGTGGCCTCCGGTGGACCCGAAGCCCCCCTCGGCCCTCACCGAACCGGGAAGTTCCGCGACCTCACGGAAGCGGACCCTCTCGACCTGCTGGACGACCAGTTGGGCAATCCGGTCGAAGCGCTCGAACCGCACACTGTCGCGCGGATCGAGATTCACCACGATCACCTTGATCTCTCCACGGTACCCGGCATCAACCGTCCCCGGGGCGTTCACGAGCGCCACTCCGCAACGGGCCGCCAGCCCCGAGCGGGGGTGCACGAAGGCCGCGTACCCCTCGGGCAGCGCGACAGCCACGCCGGTCGGCAGCACGGCCCGCTCACCGGGCCTCAGTTCGCAGGGCTCGGTGGTACGCAGATCGGCTCCGGCGTCACCGGGGTGCTCGTACGCCGGAAGCGGTACGCCGGGGTCGATGCGGCGCAGGGAGACGTCCAGCCGGGCGCTCACGGGTTCACCTCGAAGGCGCGGGAGCGCCGGATCTGGTCCGGGTCGCTCATGGCGGCCCGGATCTCCCTCTCGCGGCCGTGTTCGGTGAAGTGGTCGACCTTCACCTCGACGAACAGCGCCTCCGCGCGGACCGCGACGGGTCCCTCGGGGCCGCCGATGCGGCCGGTCGCGCGGGAGTAGATCTTGCGGCCGGCGACGGCGGTGACCTCGGCCTGCAGGTGCAGCACGGTGCCGACGGGGACCGGGGCCACGAAGTCGGTCTCCAGCCGTCCGGTGACGGCGATGGTGCGCAGCAGCCAGTTCAGCGAGCCGAGGGTCTCGTCCAGGGCGGTGGCCAGCACGCCGCCGTGCGCGAGGCCGGGGGCGCCCTGGTGGGCGGGCTGGACGGTGAACTCGGCGATCAGCGAGACGCCGGCGCCGGCGCGGGCCTCCAGGTGCAGCCCGTGCGGCTGACCGGGGCCGCAGCCGAAACAGTGTTCGTAGTGGGCACCGAGCGGCTCACCGGGCGCGGGGGCGTCGGGGTGCCGGACGGGGGGCTGTGCGTCGGCGGGGGGCTGGAGGCTGGCTGAACTCACAGGCGCAGACCTTACCGCTCCCCCCTGTGGCCGCCACCACGCCGCCGCCCCGGCGTCCGGGATGTCCGTCCACCGTGCCAAGCTTGGCTCATGCAGCTCTCCGCCGCCCCCTACGAAGAACGCCTGACCGCCCCGCGCTCGTGGTGGCTGATCAGCGTGCTCGTGGGTGTCTCCTTCGCCCTGATCCTGCTGCCCTTCGGCACCCTGCCGCTGCTCGGCGGCCTGGTCGGCGGCACGGCCGTCGCGGCGGTGATGGCCAGCGCGTACGGCTCCCCGCGCATCCGGGTGGTGGGCGACGCGCTGATCGCGGGCGAGGCGCGGATCCCGGTGTCGGCACTCGGCGCGACCGAGGTGCTGGACGCGGAGGAGGCACGCGCCTGGCGCACGTACAAGGCCGACGTCCGGGCGTTCCTGCTGCTGCGGGCCTACATCCCGACGGCGCTGCGGGTCGAGGTGACCGACCCGGAGGACCCGACGCCTTACCTGTACCTGTCGACGCGGGAGCCGGAGAAGCTGGCCGCGGCGATCGCGGGCGCGAAGGCCCCGGCCGCCTGAGCCGCGTCCAGTGTCTTTGGTCCGGACCAGCCCGGCTCGATCCGGACGGCAGGCCCCGGCCCGCGGGGCGTCAACTGCCGGTGCCCTCCGGATACCCGGTGATCCTCAGCGGGTCATCGGGCTCCTCCAGCGGCGGCAGGTCGGTCAGCCTGTCCCAGGGGACCTGGCTCCTGCGCAGGTCGGCCCGCACTCGTGCAGCGAGCTTCCTGGTGTCCCGGCGGTTCATGACCGCGCCGACGGCGGCGCCGACCATGAACGGCATGAGGTTGGGCAGGTTGCGGACCATGCGCTTCATGATCTGCTGGCGCAGTTCGCGCTTCATCCGGCCGCTGAGGGCTGCGTCGACGGACGCCGGCTTCGTCACCTCGATCCCGCGCTCCCCCGACCAGGAGGACAGATACGCGGTGCTGCGGGCACGGAGACCGCCCGGCGGGCGCAGGCCGTAGACCTCGTGGAGTTCGGCGATGAGCTTCAGCTCGATCGCGGCGACCCCGGTGATCTCGGCGGCCAGCTCGGTGGGCAGGGCGGGCGGTACGGGGAGCATGGCGGCGGCGCCGATGCCGGCGCCGACCGTGGAGGTACCGGCGGCCGCTCCGGCCACCAGCTTGTCGGCGAGCTGCTCGGGCCCGAGGCCCGGGAACTGGCGGCGCAGCGTCGCCAGGTCGCGTACGGGGACGCGCGGCGCCAGGTCGATGACCCGGTCGGCGATGTAGGCGAGTCCCGCGCGGGCGTGCGTGCCGCCTCTGCGGGCGCCTTCGCGGGCCAGCAGGCGGGCGCGGGCCCGCATCGCCGCCGCGCGGCCGGGCTGGTCCGTCCTGGCCGCGTCGGTCTCAGACGCCGGTTCGAGCGAGGCCCCCGGTCGGGCGGGGCCCCGCTCGTCTTCGTCACGTGTGCCGTGCGAGCTCCTGAAGAGCCCTTTGTCCGCTCCCGGAAGGTGGAAGCGGCGCTTCCGCGGAGGGGTCGAGCCAGTCACGGCCGACCCGTCCTCAGTCGCAGTCGCGGCAGATCGGCTGGCCGTTCTTCTCACGGGCCAACTGGCTGCGGTGGTGGACCAGGAAGCAGCTCATGCAGGTGAACTCGTCCTGCTGCTTGGGCAGCACGCGGACTGCCAGCTCCTCGTTGGAGAGGTCGGCTCCCGGGAGCTCGAGGCCCTCAGCGGCCTCGAACTCGTCGACGTCCACCGCGGAGGTGGACTTGTCGTTCCGGCGGGCCTTCAGCTCTTCGAGACTGTCCGAGTCGACGTCGTCGTCGGTCTTGCGTGGAGTGTCGTAATCGGTTGCCATGTGTCGCTCTCCCCCTCTGGGTGTCTGCGGTGTCTTCAGCGCACGTAACGCGTGAGAGGCCGGACTTGTGCCCGACCTGAGGCGGAGATTTTGCCTCACATCAAGGTCTGTTACTCAATCGACACCCAACCCGGCCCCTCTCGAGTGATCGGCTTGGATGGCGGTGAGGACCGTACACGGTCCGGATGCCGCACCTCAAAGGCGCCTCATCGTGTACTTCCCGTGATCAGGAGCCCTGAAAACCCGGATTTTCCCGGCTTTCCGGCCCCCTTCATGATCACGGACAGTGCATGGCCGGAAATCCGCCCATGTGATGGATCACACAGGAAAAACCTCTTTCGGTGCTCGGAAAATTCCGCGCGAAGCGAACATCCTCCGCGAGTGTCGGGATCTGTGACAAGGCCGGTCACAACGGCAGCGTCACCCGCATCACCAGACCGCCGCCCTCGCGCGGAACGGCCGCGATGTGGCCGCCGTGCGCCCGCGCCACGGACCGCACGATGGACAGCCCGAGCCCGACGCCCTTGTCGCTGCCCGTACGCTCCGTGCGCAGCCGCCGGAAGGGCTCGAAGAGGTTGTCGACCTCGTAGGCGGGCACCACCGGACCGGTGTTGGTGACGGTCAGCACCGCGCGTCCGTGCTCGACCGCCGTGCTCACGTCCACCCATCCGCTCTCCGCCGCCTCGCCGTCGCGCTGCGTCTCGTCGGGGGCCACGTTGTAGCGCACGGCGTTCTGTACGAGGTTGAGCGCGATGCGCTCCAGCAGCACCCCGTTGCCCCGCACCACGGCGGGCTCCAGCTCGCTGCGGATCTCCACGCCGCGGGTCTCCGCCTCGCCGCGCACCTGGTCGATGGCCTGCCCGGCCACCTCGGCCAGGTCCACCGGGCCCCGCTCCACGATCTGGTTGTCGCTGCGGGCCAGCAGCAGCAGGCCCTCCACCAGCTGCTCGCTGCGCTCGTTGGTGGCCAGCAGGGTCTTGCCGAGCTGCTGCAGCTCCACCGGGGCGTTCGGGTCCGAGAGATGGACCTCCAGCAGCGTGCGGTTGATCGCCAGCGGCGTGCGCAGCTCGTGCGAGGCGTTGCCGACGAAGCGCTGCTGGGCGGTGAAGGCCCGCTGGAGCCGCTCCAGCATGTCGTCGAAGGTGTCGGCCAGCTCTTTCAGCTCGTCGTCCGGGCCGTCCAGCTCGATCCGGCGGGACAGGTCCGACCCGGCGACCTGCCGGGCGGTACGGGTGATCCGGCCGAGCGGGGAGAGCACCCGGCCGGCCATCGCGTAGCCGAAGGCGAAGGCGATCACCGCGAGGCCCAGCAGGGCCAGCAGCGAGCGGCTGAGCAGGTTGTCGAGGGCGACCTGGCGCTGGTGGTCGACGCACTGGCTGATCGCCGTGTTGAAGTCCTGCAGCGACAGGCTGGTGGTGTTGTTGATCACCGGGCAGTTGCCGCTGGAGACGCGGAGGTCCTGATAGCCGACGATCTTGAACAGCGGCTGGTTGCCGGTACTGATCGCCTGCGCGGCCAGCAGGTAGATGATCGACAGCAGCAGGATGCCGGCGATCAGGAACATGCCGCCGTACAGCAGGGTGAGCCGTATCCGGATGGTCGGGCGCAGCCAGGGGAAGGGCGGCTGGGGACGGGGATCCCAGGTGGGCTTCGGGGGCGCCTGGGGCGGCGCGGGTGTGGCGGCCACGGCGGATCAGATCCGGTAGCCCGAGCCGGGGACCGTCACGATCACCGGCGGCTCGCCGAGTTTGCGGCGCAGCGTCATCACCGTCACCCGCACCACGTTGGTGAAGGGGTCGGTGTTCTCGTCCCACGCCTTCTCCAGCAGCTGCTCGGCCGAGACGACCGCGCCCTCGCTGCGCATCAGGACCTCCAGCACCGCGAACTCCTTCGGCGCGAGCTGGACCTCCTTGCCGTCGCGGAAGACCTCGCGGCGGTTGGGGTCGAGCTTGATGCCGGCCCGCTCCAGGACCGGGGGCAGGGGCACGCTGGTGCGGCGGCCGAGGGCGCGTACGCGCGCGATCAGCTCGCTGAAGGCGAACGGCTTGGGCAGGTAGTCGTCGGCGCCGATCTCCAGGCCCTCGACGCGGTCGCTGACGTCGCCGGAGGCGGTGAGCATCAGCACCCGCGTGGGCATCCCCAGCTCGACGATGCGGCGGCAGACGTCGTCGCCGTGCACCAGCGGGAGGTCGCGGTCGAGGACGACCACGTCGTAGTCGTTGACACCGATGCGCTCCAGGGCGGCCGCACCGTCGTACACGACGTCGACGGCCATGGCCTCCCGGCGCAGTCCGGTGGCCACCGCATCGGCGAGCAACTGCTCGTCCTCGACGACGAGTACACGCACGTCGCTAGTCCTTCCTGAAGTCCGCCCGTTGGACCGCCATAGGGCGCGGCCGGGCGGATACGGCCGTGGGATCGGGCCTCCATCCTGCCCTTTTCGGCCGTAAGTCGGCTGTAAGCCGGCTGCGGGTGCCACTGGGACGGAGGGGGCGGAACGAGAATGCCGGAATTTCTCCCGCCGACGAGGTTTCCGCGCGGAAGCGGACGGGGAGGACGGCTTTACACCCCGCGATCACGCTCTGCATGTGCCGCAGCACCATGCGGTGCTCCGCGATCACTCGGCGGAGCGGGCGCGGGTGTCCGGCACCGTCGCCGCCCGGCAGGGCAGCGCTGGGCACCCGCGGCGATGATCGCCCCTTCCTTGACCCGGCACATCCCGTGCCACCGACCCACGACCCAGGACGAGGGGGCGCAGCATGGACGCTTTCACCACGGGACTTCTGCAGCGCATAAAGGCGACCGAGTCCGATCTGACGCGGGCACGCGACGAGGGGGACGACTTCCTCGTCGAGGTGGAGCAGGGTGAGCTGGACGACCTGCGCCGTCTCGCCGCGGAGCACGGCGTGGAGGTCGGGGTCACCCCCGCCTGACCTGCTTTGCGGGCACCTGGGGCCTGTCCGGGGGACGGGGGTGCGGGAAGGCAGCCGTGCCGGTCGATCCCGGTGAGCGGGGTCCGGTGCGTCCGGGTGCGAGCCGGAGGAGGGAGTCGACGCGGAGCGTCGGCGAGTGACGACAACGCCGCGGGCGGGTGTGCCAGGCCACGCGTCCGTGTCATGAGCCGCCGGACAGGCCCTGAGGGCTGTCCTGTGGGGTCTTTCGTCCGGATCAGGCCGCCTCCGCGAGGCCGGCCTGATCCAGACGAGAGGCCCTAGTCCTGCCAGGCGCCGAAGTCCCCCAGCAGCCGCTGGAGGGGCTCGAAGACGGCAGGGGTACCCGCGAGCGTCAGCTCGGCCGAGGGGCGCTCTCCGGGCCGCCCGCCGGTCACGGCGCCCGCCTCACGCGCGATGAGCTCCCCCGCGGCCAGGTCCCACGGGTGGAGTCCGCGCTCGTAGTACCCGTCGAGCCGGCCGCAGGCCAGGTCGCACAGGTCGATCGCTGCGGAGCCGCCGCGCCGGATGTCTCGGACCAGCGGGATCAGCCGGGCCGCGATCTCCGCCTGCCGGGTCCGGACGTCGGTGACGTAGTTGAAGCCGGTGGAGACCAGTGCCTGGTCCAGCGGGGCCGCCGGGCGGCAGGCCAGCGGCCGCTCGCCCTCCCAGGCGCCGGTGGCCCAGGCTCCCCCGCCGAGCACGGCCTGGTAGGTCTCGCCGCGCATCGGGGCCGCGACCACCCCGGCCACGGTCTCCCCGCCCACCTCGGCCGCGATGGACACGGCCCAGGTCGGCAGCCCGTAGAGGTAGTTCACCGTGCCGTCCAGCGGGTCGATCACCCAGCGGACCCCGGTGGTGCCCTCGGTGCTGGCACCCTCCTCGCCGAGGAACCCGTCACCGGGACGGCGTCCGGAGATCAGGTCCACGATCAGCTTCTCGGCGGCGAGGTCCATCTCGGTCACGACGTCGACCGAGCTGGACTTGGTCGCCGCCACCGCGAGGTCGGCCGGACGCCCGTCACGGAGCAGCGTCCCCGCTCGGCCGGCGGCCTCCTGGGCGAGCCGGAGCAGTTCGGAGTGGAACGGGTCGGTCACGGGGTTCCTTACGCGTAGGGGCTGTCGGCGCCGGCGGCGGCCGGGCGGGGGGCGCGGGCCGGGCAGCACCCGACCGGGCACACGTCGTGGCTCGCGCCGAGCGCGCCGAGGACGCACGGCGTGATCTCCCGGCCGCGCTCGGTCTCGCACCGCTCCACGACCAGCTCACGGACGGCGGCGGCGAAGCGGGGGTCGGCGCCCACGGTGGCCGAGCGGCGGACCGGCAGGCCCAGCTCCACGGCCTTGGCAGAGGCCTCGGTGTCGAGGTCGTAGAGGACCTCCATGTGGTCGGAGACGAAGCCGATGGGGGCCATGACGACGGCCGGGACCCCGGCGGCGTGCCGCTCCTCCAGGTGGTCGCAGATGTCCGGCTCCAGCCACGGGATGTGCGGGGCGCCGGAGCGGGACTGGTAGACGAGCTGCCAGGGGTGGTCGACGCCGGTGCGCTCGCGGACGGCGTCGGCGATCAGCTGGGCCACGTCGAGGTGCTGGGCGACGTAGGCGCCACCGTCGCCGTGGCCCTCGGCGGGGCCGGAGGTGTCGGCGGCGGCGAGCGGGATGGAGTGGGTGGTGAAGGCGATGTGGGCGCCGTCGCGCACCTCGTCGGGGAGGTCGGCCAGCGAGCGCAGTACGCCGTCGACCATGGGCTCGACGAAGCCGGGGTGGTTGAAGTAGTGCCGGAGCTTGTCGACCCGGGGCGGCGTCAGCCCCTCCGCCTGCAGCGTGGCGAGCGCGTCGGCCAGGTTCTCCCGGTACTGGCGGCAGCCCGAGTAGGAGGCGTAGGCGCTGGTGGCGAGGACCAGCACGCGGCGGCGGCCGTCGGCGGTCATCTCGCGCAGGGTGTCGGTCAGGTACGGCTGCCAGTTGCGGTTGCCCCAGTAGACCGGCAGATCCAGCCCGTGGTCGGCGAAGTCCTTGCGCAGGGCGTCCAGCAGTTCGCGGTTCTGCTCGTTGATCGGGCTGACCCCGCCGAACAGGAAGTAGTGCTGTCCGACCTCCTTGAGGCGTTCCCTGGGGATGCCGCGGCCGCGCGTGACGTTCTCCAGGAACGGGACCACGTCGTCCGGCCCCTCGGGACCACCGAAGGAGAGCAGGAGGAGGGCGTCGTAAGGGGTGGCATCGAGCACGTCTGACATGACTCGATCCTGCCACCCGCCGCTGACAGGGAGGAAACGGCACGGGCGGGAACCGGGAAAGCGGCTTTTCACACCGGTTCACGCCCGCGGGAGACCGGACGCCTTAGGCTCACCTAACTTGTAAGCTGTATCCACCTTCTTCGTGCCTTACCGAGCAGTCCAGACGGAGCCCCGCGTGCCCAGCCCCTACCGCGCCCTGTTCACCGAACCGGGCACCAAGAGCTTCTCCGCAGCGGGCCTTGTCGGCCGGATGCCGCTGTCGATGATGGGCATCGGCGTCGTCACGATGATCTCCCAGCTCACCGGCCGTTACGGCCTCGCGGGCGCTCTCTCGGCCACCATGGCGCTCTCCGCCGCCGTGCTCGGACCGCAGATCTCCCGCCTGGTGGACCGGCACGGGCAGCGCCGGGTGCTGCGACCCGCGACCCTGGTGGCGCTCGCGGCGGGCGCCGGACTGCTGCTCGCCGCGCACTTCGGCTGGCCGGACCCGACACTTTTCGCCTTCGCGGCCGGGGTCGGCGCGGTGCCGAGCCTGGGTCCGATGATCCGGTCCCGCTGGGCCGCGCTGTACGCCGGTGACCCGCGGCTGCACACCGCCTACTCCTTCGAGTCGGTGGTGGACGAGGTCTGCTTCATCTTCGGGCCGATCCTGTCCATCGGCCTGTCCACCGCCTGGTTCCCGGAGGCGGGTCCGCTGCTGGCGGCGTGCTTCCTGGCCGTCGGCGTCCTCTGGCTGACCGCCCAGCGCGCCACCGAACCGGTGCCGCACCCGCGCGAGGAACACGGCACCGGCAGCGCGCTGCGCTCCCCCGGACTCCAGGTACTGGTGGCGACCTTCGTGGCCACGGGCGCCGTCTTCGGCGCGATCGACGTGGTCACCGTGGCCTTCGCCGACGAACGCGGCCACAAGGGCGCGGCCAGCGTGGTCCTCGCGCTCTACGCCGCCGGTTCCTGTGTCGCGGGCCTGGTCTTCGGCCTGCTGCGCCTCTCCGGTCCGCCGCAGCGCCGGTGGCTGCTGGGTGTGGGCGCGATGGCCGCGAGTATGATCCCACTCCTACTGGTCGGAAACCTGGCGCTTCTGGCCGCGGCACTGTTCGTTGCGGGGCTGTCCATCGCACCGACGATGATCACGACGATGTCCCTCATCGAAAAGCACGTACCTCGCGCGAACCTCACCGAGGGCATGACCTGGGTGGGTACCGGTCTGGCGGTCGGGATCGCGCTCGGCTCCGCCATGGCGGGCTGGGTGATCGACGCGGCCGGCGCGCGCGCCGGGTACGGGGTCCCGGTCGCCGCCGGGGCCACCGCGGCCGTGGTCGGTTTCCTCGGGTACCGCCGGCTGCGCAGGCCGGTCACGGGGCGGGGAGGCACCGTTGAGCAGCACGGCGAACGGGAAGCACGGAACGTGGCGTAACTGGGGCGGCAACGTCACCGCCAGGCCCGCCCGGCAGGTGACGCCGGCCTCGGTCGAGGAACTGGCCGCCGAGATACGCGTGGCCGCCGAGCGCGGACAGCGGGTGAAGGCGGTGGGCACCGGGCACTCCTTCACCTCCGCCGCCGCCACGGACGGGGTGCTCGTCCGCCCCGATCTGCTGACCGGCATCCGCGCGATCGACCGCGCCGCCATGACCGTCACGGTCGAGGCGGGCACCCCGCTGAAGCGGCTCAACGCGGCCCTGGCGCGCGAGGGCCTGTCGCTCACCAACATGGGCGACATCATGGAGCAGACCGTCGCCGGGGCCACCAGCACCGGCACCCACGGCACGGGGCGGGAGTCCGGTTCCATGGCCGCCCAGATCACCGGACTCGAACTCGTCACCGCCGACGGCTCGGTGCTCACCTGCTCCGCCGAGCACAACCGGGAGGTCTTCGCGGCCGCCCGGATCGGTCTCGGCGCACTGGGCGTCGTCACCGCGCTGACCCTGGCCGTCGAGCCGCTGTTCCTGCTGACCGCGCGCGAGGAGCCGATGCCGCTCGACCGGGTGCTGGCGGAGTTCGATCAACTCTGGGCGGAGAACGAGCACTTCGAGTTCTACTGGTTTCCGCACACCGGCAGCACCAACACCAAGCGGAACAACCGCAGCGAAGGACCCGCACGGCCGGCGGGGCGGGCGGCGGGCTGGTTCGAGGACGAGTTCCTGTCCAACGGCGTCTTCCAGGCGGTCCAGTGGGTGGGACGCGCCGCCCCCGTCTCCGTGCCGGTCATCGCCCGGGTCTCCAGCCGGGCACTGTCGGCACGCTCGTACACCGACATCCCGTACCGGGTGTTCACCTCGCCGCGCCGGGTGCGGTTCGTGGAGATGGAGTACGCGGTGCCGCGCGCGGCGCTGGCGGAGACGCTGCGCGAGCTGAAGGCCGTGATCGAGCGGTCGGGGCTGCGGATCAGCTTCCCCGTGGAGGTGCGCACAGCCCCGGCCGACGACATCACCCTGTCCACCGCCTCGGGCCGGGACAGCGCCTACATCGCGGTCCACATGTTCCGGGGCGCCCCGTACCAGGCGTACTTCAGCGCGGCGGAGCGCGTGTTCACCGCGCACGAGGGACGGCCGCACTGGGGGAAGGTGCACACGCGGGACGCGGGACATCTCGCAGGGCTGTATCCGCGCTTCAACGAATTCACGGCGTTGCGGAACCGGCTGGATCCGGAACGGCTGTTCCAGAACGACTACCTGCGGAGGGTTCTGGGGTAGTCGGCGCCGGGTCGGTCGCGCCCTCGCCGGGGGTGGGGGCCGAGGTGGCCGCGTCGCCGCCGGGCGCGCTGCTCGGCCCGTCATCCGGGGTCCGCGTGGTCTCGGGCGTCGTGGGCCGACCGGTCGCGGAGCCGTCCCCGGACGGGGTCTCCTCGGTGGAGCCCGTCGTGCCGGACGGAGTGCCGGCCGGCGTGGGGTCGTCCTCGCGGTGGGAGGAGTGGTCGCGGCCGCCGACCGCGTCGCTGACCGTGGTGCCCGAACCGCCGCTGAAGCTGCTGCCGGACGCCGCCTCGTAGAGGGTGATGCCGCCCATCGTGACCCCGAAGACCAGGGCGGCCGCGAGCAGCGGTCGCTTCCAGCTCTTGACCTTGGCCCGGTAGACGGTGCCCTCGGTGAACTCCCCGGGAACCGGTTCCGGATGACCGGCGACGGCCGCCGTACGGGACCGGGTGGTGTCCCGGGCCTCGCGGAACTGCTGGCCCGTGCGCCGGAAGAACTGCTGGAAGACCGAGCCGCCGCAGGTGGCGACGATGCTGACCACCCCGGCGCCCAGGATCGTGCCGTACACCCCGAAGTAGGAGGCCATCTTGGCCGCCACGACCGCCGCGAGCGCGCTGCCCGCGACCTGGGGGACGTTCAGGTCGAACCGCTTCCGACCCGCATCGGGCGTTTCACGCATACCCGGAACCCGCTGCCTTTCCCTTGCTCTGCGCCGGCTCCTGCCGACAGGTGACGAGTGAGGGACGTGCGAAGGGAAACCATTAGTTCCGTTTCGCCGGATTGCGTGAACTTCGCCACGTTGGTGCCCGGCGGAATCCGCCCACGGGCGGCCAAGTCGCACCCCCCGGCAGAAGTTGGGCGGCGCGCCGAAAGACGCGCATGGCCCGAATGGAGTACTGTGGCCAGCCCTGGGCACCGGTGTCCCATCAGGATGTCCGGAGCCTCGCAGGGCCGCCAGGAGGGGGAAAGTTGCACAGGGTGACGAATTTCGTCACTCAGCGTTGCGAACAAGTAACCGTGCCATAACGGCGGTGCTCGGCTCGCGCCCGACACGCCGGGCAACTCGGCAAGGTTGTGGCACGTTGCGCTCGGGCAGGCCACACTCGACTAGCGGAAGCAGCGACGCACGTGACGTCGGCAGGCACCATCCGGGAGGTCCCCATGCCCGAACTGCGTGTCGTGGCCGTCTCGAATGACGGCACACGGCTGGTGCTCAAGGCTGCCGACGCGACGGAGTACACCCTTCCGATCGACGAGCGGCTGCGCGCCGCCGTGCGCGGTGACCGCCCCCGCCTCGGCCAGATCGAGATCGAGGTGGAGAGCCACCTCCGCCCCCGCGACATCCAGGCGCGGATACGAGCCGGTGCCACCGCGGAAGAGGTCGCCCAGCTCGCCGGCATCCCCGTCGACCGGGTCCGCCGCTTCGAGGGACCGGTGCTCGCCGAGCGCGCCTTCATGGCCGAGCGCGCCCGCAAGACCCCCGTCCGTCGTCCCGGCGAGAACTCCGGCCCGCTGCTCGGCGAGGCCGTGCAGGAGCGGCTGTTGCTCCGGGGCGCGGAGAAGGACACCGTGCAGTGGGACTCCTGGCGCCGCGACGACGGCACCTGGGAGGTCCTGCTCGTCTACCTGGTCGCGGGTGAACCGCACTCGGCGAGCTGGACGTACGACCCGCCCCGCCGGCTCGTCCAGGCCGTCGACGACGAGGCGCGCTCGCTGATCGGCGAGTCCGACGACCTCGCGGTGCCGGAGCCCACCTTCCCGTTCGTCCCGCGCATCGCGCGCCTGCCGCGCGACCGCGGCATGGACCGCGCCCTCGACCGGGGCGACCGCGAGCGGCCCAGCCTGCCCGCGCAGCCCTCCGAGCCCGTGGAGGAGACGACGGGCGAACGCGACTCCCTGACCAGCCTGCTGGAGGCCGTGCCGAGCTTCCGGGGTGACCTGGTGGTGCCGGAACTGCCACCGGAGCCCCCGGAGGAGGCGGCCGAGGAGGTCATGGAGGAGGAGCATCCGGCATCCGCCGCGTCGGCCGGTTCCGCCTACGCGGACGTGCTGATGCCCCGCGCCGTCTCCAGCCACCGCGACCGGCTGACAGGTGCGACGGACCGTCAGGCCGAGGCCGACGGGGTTCGCCCCGGCCGCCGTGCCGCCGTGCCGAGCTGGGACGAGATCGTGTTCGGCACCCGGCGCAAGAAGCAGGAGTAGCCGCACCGGAGGGGTGGAGCGCGGGTGCGTTCCACCCCCTCACGTCTTCCGCTGGTTCTCCCGTTTGGACCATGCCGGGCTCGCGGGGGCTGGTGCCGCCCCCTGACCCGGCCTGATCCGCACGAAAGGAC